>JBGTCC010000361.1:0-5009 GCA_041749055.1 Thermodesulfobacteriota bacterium
GCCGGCGAGTTTCACCTTGCCGGCGGTGGGATGGTCGACTTCGACGAGCATATTGCGGTGCAGAACTTGCGGCGCGGCAAAAACCTGATCGATGGTTTGCACCGGCGCGCAGGGGACGTCGGCGGCGGTGAGCGCGGCGACCCAGTCATTTGTCGTGCGGGTCAGAAAAATTGCTGAGAGCATGGCGATCAATTCTATTCGATTCTCGACGCGGTCGGCGTTCTTAGCGAAGCGCGGATCGTCGGCAAGTTCGGACCGCCCCAGCGCCGGGCAGAGGCGCTGCCAGATCGCTTCGCTGGCGGCGCCGAGCACCAAAAAACTGTCGGCGGTCTGAAAGCTTTGGTAGGGCACGATGGTCGGATGGGCGTTGCCCCATCGGCCGGGAACTGTGCCACCGATGAGATAGTTGCTGCCGGCGTTGATCAGCGCGGCGACTTCGGCTTCCAAAAGCGAAGTGTCAAGCTTTTGGCCGACGCCGATTTTTTCTCTGGCATAAAGCGCGGCGACGATCGACTTGCCGAGCATCAGGCCCGCGACCAGGTCGATGATCGCGACTCCGACCTTGAGCGGTCCGCTCTCGGCACTGCCCGTGACGCTCATCAAGCCGCCCCACGCCTGGACAATCAAATCATAGCCCGGTATGTCCGCCATCGGCCCGTCGGCGCCGAAGCCCGACAGCGAAGCGTAAATTAGCCGCGAATTTTTATCCCGCAACAGTTTTTCGCCCAAGCCCAAACGGTCCATGGCGCCGGGGCGAAAGTTTTCGATCAGCACATCGGCGCGCTCGGCGAGCTGGCGGACCAGCGCGATGCCATCGGCCGACTTGAAGTCGACGGTGAGGCTTTTTTTGTTGCGATTGGTACAGAGAAAATAAGCGCTCTCGCCGCCGGCGAAGGGCGGCCCCCAGCCGCGGGTGTCGTCGCCGACTCCGGGCTGCTCGACTTTTACGACCTCGGCGCCGAGATCGCCCAAGAACATGGTGCAGTAAGGACCGGCGAGGACGCGGGTGAGGTCTAGAACGCGGATGCCAGCGAGGGCTCCTTTGTTCGCTTCGCTCATGGTTCCAATCGTTCCATCGCTTTGCTCCGTTCCAAACGTTCCAATCGTTTCGGACGCACTCGCGTTGTCTCTCCCAGGGACAGGGAACTGATCATTTGAATTCGATGCCTTTGGCTTTCAGAATGTCGTTCAGCGTTTCGACGCCAAGCCAGAGGCCGGGCAAGCCGCCGGGAATGGCCGCGACTTCGACGGCTTCCAAGACTTCGCGCGGCGCCGCGCCCAAGGTTAGTGCGCGCTCGCTGTGTAGTTTCACTCCGCGCGGGCGGTTGAGCGCGCAGCAGATGCCGACCATGATCAGTTCCTTGGTTTTGCGCGGTAGCGCGCCTTCGCGGCCGAAGGTGCCGTCGACGTATATGCCTTTGAGCTTCTCAAAATACTCCGGATCCATTTGCGCGATCAGGTCATAGGCCTTGTTCTGCGCGCCCAACGCAGTTTTTTCAAATGCGTCTTTTGCATCTTGAGCCATGGTTGCCTCCTCGTGAGTTCCGACGGTTAAGATTATTCTCCCGCAAAGGCGTCAAGACGCCAAGTTCGGGAATTTTAGTGTTTTACTTTTGCGCCTTTGCGTCTTTGCGGGAGACCTTCCGATCTCTCTAGTCTTAATCCTTCCGGGTGTTCTGGCTGATCACTACGTCGACCAGGGCTGGGCCGTTCTGATCCAGGGCGCGTTTGAGCGCCGCTTCGATGGCGTCGGGATGTTCGACGCGCTCTCCATGGATGCCAAAGGTTTCTGCGAGCCTGGCGAAGTTGATTTCCGGACCGGTGATCTCGGCGCCCATGTCGGCGGCGATGCGAATGCGCTCCTCGGTTCCGCGGAATTGATTTTTGACCGCCATATAGGCGCGATTGTTGAAGACGATGACGACCAGGGGAATGCGATACCTGGCCAGCGTCCATAACCCTTGCAGGCCGAACATGGTGCTGCCGTCGCCCAGGCAGGCGACAACACGCCGTTTCGGCGCGGCGAGCTTGGCGCCGATGGCGGCGCCGAGTCCCCAACCTAAAAAGCCGCCGGAGGAATTGGAAAAATAATCGCGCCCGAGCGAGAACTGAAAGTTCGACATCAAGAGATCTTTGCTGGTCGGACTCTCGTTGACGATCAAGGCATCTTTCTCGACGAGCCTGTCCATGGTGCGGGCGACCCTCGCGGCGTTGATCGGTGTGGCGTCCCAGCCTTTGCTGACCCGGCTATCGATTTCACCGGTGGCTTGGTCCTTGGCTTTGCGCAGGCATTCCCGACGCTCAGATTTCACTCCCGCGGTCGGTTCGACTTTCGCATAGCTTTCGATCAGTGACTTGAGCGCGCTTTTGGCGTCGGCAACGATGCCGATATCTACGGGGAAAACTTTGCCGATCTCCCAGGGATCT
The DNA here is from genome assembly GCA_041749055.1 of Thermodesulfobacteriota bacterium. Taxonomy (GTDB): domain Bacteria; phylum Desulfobacterota; class Binatia; order UBA9968; family UBA9968; genus DP-20. The sequence continues at coordinate 2,428 of JBGTCC010000361.1, forward strand.
TCTTCGATGTGGACGATCTTGGTCGACGGTTTGATCACCGGCTCGGGGATATAGCGATATTCTCGGATCAAGCGGCAACCTATGGCGACAATCACATCCGGTTCGCCCCACACGGGTATATCGAAAGAGGGTTGGCGCTCGGCGATTTGAAAACTCTGCAGATGGGTGGTTGGAAAGGACAAGAAGGAATAGCGCGGTTCCATGACCACCGGTGCCTCGACCAGCTCGGCGAATTTGATCAGCTCTTCGATGGCGCCGGCTTTGGCGATGGCGCTGCCGGCGACGATCAGCGGCCGCTTGGCATGGGCGAGCATTTTAGCGGCATCGGCAAAGGCTTCGGGATCGCCGGCGATACGTGGCGATACGCGCGAACGTTCAGCGTCGGGATTCGCTACATTGATTGGTTCGCCAAGTAGGTTACTCGGTAGCGCAAGATACACCGGTCCCGTCGGCGCCGACGATGCGACTTTAAAGGCGCGGTTCAAATATTCCGGGATGCGGTCGGCGCGATGGACTTCGGCGCTCCATTGGGTGAACTGCTTGGTCATCTCAACCAAGTTTTTGCCCTCGGTGTGTGAGTCGCGGCCGTCGATGCGGGTGTCGACATTCGTCGAAGTCACGATCACCGGCGAACGGTCGCGGTAGGCGTCGTATAGCGCGCCCACCGAATTCGCCGAGCCCGGCAAGGTGCTTACCTGCGCTAATTGCGGCCGTCCGGTGACACGGGCGTGGCCGTCGGCCATGGAGACGACGCAGGTCTCGTGCATCGCCAAAATGAAACGGATCTTTTCCTGGTCCGCGATGGTGCCGATGAACTCCTGGCCGCTGGTGCCGGGCAGACCGAATACATATTCGACGCCATGGGCGGCGGCGACTTCTAAATAAGCTTGCGAGGCGATTCTTTCTGCAGACATTCTTTTGGTCGCTCCTTTCAGTCGCTCCCGTTCAAAGTTCAAGGTTCAATCCGAACCCTTGACCCTTGAACTTTTGAACGGGCTTTTCATTTGTATAGTCCGTCGATGAAACCGCTGTCGTCCAACTCTTTTAGCAGAGTTGTATTAATAAAGCGCTCCGGTGCCGCTTTGGCGGCCTCCGGGCGTTCCTTGGCGGCGAGGTCGAGGAGCGCTTTGACGCCTTTCACCGACGGGTAGGGTTTGCGCGGCACGATCTTGGCGGCGAAATATTCCCAAGTCGCGCCGACCGCCTCCAGGTTGTCGGTGCGCATGTAGCGGGCGATGATCTTTTCGCTCTCCCGGCGCTGGGTCTTGAAATAGTGAATGCCTTCGACGAAGGCGCGCATTAATCGAGTTGCGGATGCTTTGTTCTGCGTCAAGTATTTTTGGCTGCTCGCCATGCCGGTGATTAAAAATTCGCCGCTCAACTCGGACATGTCGAGTAAAACGTTCATGCCGTCTTTTTGCGCGATGGTGGTAATCGGCGGCAACAGAATCGCCGCGTCGAGCCGGCCGGCTTTCATCGCTTCCAACCGGGTCGACTGTTCGCCCAGCTGCAAGATCGTCACTTCGCGCGGGTCGATCTTGAGATGATTGAGCGCATAGCGCGCCGCGACATCGGGCGCGGCGCCGAAGCGGTTGACGCCGATGCGTTTGCCCTTGAGCTGGCTTGCCGACGTGATGCTTTTGACCGTGACCAATTGGAAAGCAAAAGTATTCACAATGCCCGCGGTCATGACAAGATCGGACCCAGCAAGATTGCTAGCGACGATCGCCGGTCCGGCCATCGCCATCGCTTGCACTTCGTTGGCGATCATCGCTGCCGCGGCCGTCGGCCCACCGGGGATGAAAACTAAGTTCACGTCTAAACCATTTTTCCTGAACAGTCCGGCTTCTTTTGTAATCCAGATCGGCGCGTAGGCACCGGCCTGGGCGCTGTAGCCGACGATCATTTTTTCTTGCTGGGCATTAGCGGGAGAGGTGATGACGAGAAGTAGAATTAGCCGACACGCCAATGAGCAGAGTGACGGGGACCGGCATTGGCGCAGATCGCTGATATCGTCATCCCGGCCAAGCGAAGCGCGAGCCGGGATCCAGGCGAATCCGGCTAACCTGGATTCCCGCGTGCGCGGGAATGACGAATCAAGAAGCGACGTTGTCTTCATATCCACTCTGCGGATCGATTCATGAGTTCATGGTTAACTTACTTTACGCATTCTGTCGCGTCTCACTCACCCATGACAGTTGAGTCAGCAAATTCTTTGTCCTTAGTTTTTCGCCTAACGAATCACCTTGTCGGCTCTGACCAACACATTCGGCGGAATCGTCAGGCCGATCTGCTTTGCCGCTTTCAGATTGACGATGAACTCGAACTTGACCGGCTGCTCGACCGGGAGGTCGACTGGTTTTCGACCTTTTAGGATCTTGTCGACATATGTCGCAGCGCGGCGGAACAGGTCGTTCATGTTAACACCATAGGTCATGAGTCCGCCGTCCTCGACGTTTTCCGGCCAAGGATATACTGCCGGAAGCCGGCTCTTTACCGCGACATCGGCAGTCTGCATTCGCTGAGCAAGAAAGGCGGGGCTCCTCAGTACGGCCACACGCGCGAGTTTCGGTACGATCTCC
>JBGTCC010000362.1:0-3210 GCA_041749055.1 Thermodesulfobacteriota bacterium
CTCGCCTTTGCCGTCGGGGAACAGGTCCAGAGCATTCGACTGCGTCGCGCTGGCGAAGAGCATTTCGCGCAGGGTGGCATAGCTTTCGCCGAACTCGGGTTGGGCGTTCATGAAGATGTCGCCGATCAGGGCGCCTTCGACGAACAGGCCGGAGGCCCCGATCAAAACCAGTTTTCTAATTTTCTCCGGATGGCGCGCGGCCAACTCGGCGGCGATCCAGCCGCCGAGGCAGTGGCTGACGAGGTCGAACTTGTCGAGCTTCAAGGCGTCGATGACTTCGAGATAGTGAAAGACCACGTCTTCGATGATATCGATGTCTTTGTTCTCATCGCTCTGGGCGCAGCCGGGATGGGCCGGGGCGATGACTCGCGCGCTTTTCGCCAGCTGCTCGTGGAACGGCAGCCAACTCTCTGTCACCGCGTGCACGTCGGCGAAGCCGTGCAGGTAAAGCAGCGGCGCGCCGCCGCCGTTTTCCAGGAGCCAAATTTTTCTGCCGTTCACTTCCAAGATGCGACCGCTCATTACTGCACCGCCTGTGCCGATTGCTCGATATGGATGCCGGAGAATTCGTTGGTGAACTGTTTCTTCGAGTCGTGGCGCAGGACCGGCGCGACTTTCTCGGCGAACAGTTTCATGTTCTTACGCGCCAGATGGTCCTGCATGTTGCCGAACTGAAACTGAATCAATAGATTGCCGACCTTGGCTTTCTCGATCAAATCGCGGATTCGATGGGTGACGGTCTCCGGGCTGCCGACGATGATCGACTGGGAAGCTTCGAGCTCTTCCCAGTTCTCCACGTCGCCCAGGAGTTTGCGGCCGGGTTTGTAGCCTTTCATATACTCGCGCCAGGCGGCGGCGGGGATGTAGGGCACGCCGGGGCCGTAGGTGAGTTGGCGGCCTTCCTTGCGCAGATGGCCTTTCAAACAGTTCTTCAGGAAATACCAGACGCCTTCCTCGCACTCTTCGCGCGCCTGCTGGTCGGTGTCGGCGACGTAGACCGACATCAAAATACCAAACCTGAACGGATGATACTTGTCGCCGTGATCTTCCAACACCTTGGCGAACTCTTGCTGGGCGCGATGGGTCTCCCCGCCATGGCTGCGCGACGAGAGAAAATAACAGTAACCGCGCTTGGCCACCTCGATCATGGTCGATGGACTGCGCGAGCCGGGGATCCACACCGGCGGATGGGGCTTTTGCAGCGGCTTGGGCCATAAATTCACATAGCGCAGCGGATAGTAGCGTCCCTCATGGGCGAACGGTCCGTCGTCGGTCCAGGAGCGCACGATTAAGTCCGCCGCTTCCCAGAATTTCTCCCTGGTGTTAGCCGACGGGATGTCGTAGTTGAACGTCTCAGGGCCGCCGCCGGGGGCGAAGCCGGCGATTAACCTGCCGTTGCTCATCTGGTCGAGCATGGCGTACTCTTCGGCGACGCGCATGGGATTCAAATGCAGCGGCAAGAGATTTCCCAGGATGACGATCTTGCCGCGCGAGGAGCGCTGGGTGAGCGCCGAGGCGATGATGTTGGGCGACGGCATCAAGCCGTAAATATTTTGATGATGCTCGTTCAACACCATGCCGTCGAAGCCCAACTCGTCGGCGAGGGCGAGCTGATCGATATACTCTTGATAGAGGCCGCGCGCCTGGTTGTTGTCCCAGAGTTTGTTGGGCGTGGTCACCCAACCGCTATGTCCCGACTTGTCGAAGTCTTTGTCGAGATAGGGATAGGCCATGAAATGCCAGCAGAACAGTTGGACTGATTGCATCGTTCACCTCTTGCGAGCGGTTAGGATTCGCAGCAATTTTTTTCGACTATAGCGACAAATATTAGCACATCGCAACTACACGATACCGGCTTTGTCCAGCGAGATCGGCGATTGCCGCATTCTTGGCTCGCAAATGCGCGGGTCGGAGAGTAGAATCGCCATCCGACTAGGAGCGATCGTGAAATCAGCGTTGGAATTGAAACTCGTCGTGTTGCTATTCGTTGCGATCGGCTGTTCTGGACGAGAAGCCGACTATGCCCGCTCGCTGGCGGTTAAAAGCGCCGCCGATATCGTCTTGCGCGGCGGCAAGATCGTCACCGTCGATGACGCCTTTTCGATCAAAGAAGCTGTGGCGATCAGGGACGGCCGCTTCGTTGCGGTCGGCAGCAACGGCGAGATCCGCGACTATATTGGCCCCGGCACGCGGGTCATCGATCTCGCGGGACGGACGGTGATCCCAGGTTTGATCGATTCGCATATCCACGCCACCGTGGCAGGGATAAACTGGGACGCGGAGCTTCACTGGGAGCTCAATCACACCCTCGCGGATGGCCTGCGGCAAATCGCCACGACGACCAAGCGCAAAGCGCCGGGCAGTTGGATTGTGGTTGGCGGCGGTTGGGTGCCGACGCAGTTTGCCGAGAGGCGATTCCCGACACGGGACGAACTCGATACTCTGGCGCCGAATCATCCGGTGTACATCCAATACTTGCGGCAAGGCGCGCTGCTCAATAGCGCTGCGTTGGCCGCGCTCGGCATTACGGGTAAGACGAGCAACCCCGCTGGCGGCAAGTTCGAACGCAATCCCAATACCGGAGTGCTCACCGGCTGGTTGCAAGGCGTCGCGGCGTGGGAGTTCGCCTACAACAAAATTCCCCACCTTTCTCTAGCCGAAGCGCGGCAGAGTCTGCGCAACTGCTTTCGTGAATTGAATCGTTTGGGGATTACCTCGGTGGGCGACCTGCACACTGGTGGAGTGACGTTTGCCCACCGGCGTCTGCTCGCCGACATGGCGCGCACCGGCGATCTCAGTCTGCGGGTCAACTACTACATCGCGCCCAACGAGTCCGGCGACGAGTTGGAGCAATTGAAGTTGGGCGCCGAGGAGATTAAGAGCCTCGGCCATCATGAGCTGTTCCGCTTTGCCGGATTCGCCGAGACGTTGGTGCGCGCTAGCGGCGACGGCGACGTCTTGTCCAATCCGCAAGGCGTGCAGATTCCCGTCGAAGCCAAAGACAAGTTTCGCCGTATCTTGGGTTACTTCGCTGAGACCGGCCATAGCTTTCATCTGCACACGACCCAAGACCATACCGCGCGCCAGTTGTTAGACGTGATCGAGCAGGTGCATGGGGCGACGCCGCTGTTGCGCCAGCGCATCGTTTTTGCCCATCTCGAAGACGCGACGGCAGAAACCCTTGCGCGGATCAAGCGTCTCGGCGGCGGC
>JBGTCC010000363.1:0-10430 GCA_041749055.1 Thermodesulfobacteriota bacterium
AACGAATAGCCGAAGGCGCCGGGAACTGTCAATGCTGTGAGTCAGATGGATTATTCCGCGATGCCAATTTTGGCGCCCAATTTTCGCGCCACCGCGGCCATCGTAAGAAGCATCAGAACCATCAACACGCCAAGCGCGCAGACATAGGTGTACTGGCCGCCTTCCCACAAATCGAACGCCATGATCGACAACACCGTGCTGTTATAGGAATAGAGCAAGATCGATGTCGAGAGTTCGCGCAGGGCGATAATGCTGATGTAAATCCAACCAGCAGTAAAGCCCGGCATCAGCAGCGGTAAAATAATTTTGCGAAAGGTTTGAAACCAGGTGCCGCCGGCGGTAAATGACGCCTCTTCCAGCTCTTTATTGATCTGAATCATCGACGCCGACGCAGCACGGATGCCGTAGGGGATGTACTTGGTCATGTAGGCCAAGAGCAAAACCCAAATCGTGCCATAGATGGGGATCGGCAAGGTTAAATAAACCCAAATCAGACTTACGCCGAGCACGATTCCGGGCATGGCGATCGGAATAAAACACATGGTGTCGAGAAACGCCCGGCCGGGAAGTTTAGTTTTGACGGTGATCCAGGCGATGACCGAGGTCAGCAACATGACCAACGTTGCCGAGCCGACCGACAAGTAGAAACTATTTTTGAAGGCCGTCCATGCCAAGGGGTAATTGATGATGTACTGATAGTTCCCCCAAGTCATTTTCTGCGCCAACTCCATGGAAGGTACGCCGTAGTAGGGAATAAACGACGACCACAACAGCACAAAGATCGGCAGAACAACGGCCAGAAAAAAGATCAGAAAAGAAATGCCAAGGGTAAGCCACTTCCAGTTACCCAGATCGATCACCCGCGGCCGGTAGCCTTTACCAGTTACGGTCGCGTAACGCTCTTCGCGCCTGGTGATTCGGCCGTAGATAAGGACGCCCGTCGTGCTAATGATTAAGAGGGTCACCGCGTAAGCGCCGGCCAGCCCAAAGTCAGACGGGAACTGATGAATCGCAAGAAAAATCTTGGTGGTAAAAACCGATATTTTAGCCGGCACGCCGATCAAAGCCGGGACCTCGAATGCTTCGATTCCGCGGATGAAGTTAATCAATAGTACGCTGACCATCGCTGGGCGCATGAGCGGCAGCGTAACCTTGCGAAAAGTCTGAAAGGTGCTTGATCCCGCCGTCAGCGCCGCCTCCTCCAGTGAGGTGTCCATGTTGCGGAAGGCGGCTGACATCAACAAAAATACCAACGGATACAGATGGATGGATTCCGCCCAGATCATGCCCCACATTGTGTACACGTTGAACGGCGCCGATTCCAGGCCAAGCGCCGCTTTGAGGACGATGTTAATGAGGCCAATTTTCGGGCTAAGCAGGAGAATCCACGAAATCGTGCTGAGAATCCCAGGAATGATAAACGGAATCAGCGACATGACGACGAACAGTTTCTTGAACGGCGTGTTGGTGCGCTCGCTCACCCAAGCGAGAAAGGTACCGATCAAGAACGTCAGCGTACAGGTGCCGATTGCGTAATAAACGGAATTCAGCAACAGGAGATAAAACTCCTTGTCGACATAGGCCTTAATGTAATTGGCGATCGTGAAATGGGCGCCGGGCTCGCCGATGGGAGCGCTTCTGATACTGCCGTAAAGCAGCATCAGAAGCGGAATCCCGGCAAGATATAAGACGAAAAGAGTACAGCCTACGAGGATAAGAGACTGGGAATTGAAACGATTCCCCATATTGAAGTCGATCTAACGCTTAAAACCATTATTGATTGATATTATGCACAACCTGGTCGGCGAGCATGGTCTTTTTGACTTCTTCTTCAATAAGCTGCCACAGCTCGTCTTCATACTTGAGGAACTTCGGATCGCGTTTGATCGACAAATCGCGTGGTCGCGCCAGATCGATGGTAATCATTTTCTTGACTCGCCCGGGGCGTGAGCCGAAAACGATCACCCGATCCGCCAGAAAGATCGCCTCATTGATCTGATGGGTAATGAAAAGCACGGTCTTGCCGGACTCTCTCCAGATGCGTAAAAGCTCGGCCTGCATGATTTCGCGGGTCTGCGCGTCCAGGGCGGCGAAGGGCTCGTCCATAATGAGGATCTTCGGGTCGACTGTGAGCGCCCGAGCTAAATTGCAGCGTTGCTGCATACCGCCGGAAAGTTCATGAGGATAGTGCTCCTCAAATCCCTGCAACCCGACCAGCTTGATAAAGCCCATGGCGCGCGCGACACCCTCCGCATTATCCATTCCCTGGCACTCAAGGCCGAAAATGACGTTTTTCAACACCGTGCGCCACGGCATCAAGCAAGAGTCCTGGAACACCAGGCCGCGGTCGATGCCCGGGCCAGTCACCGTTTTGCCATCGATCGTGATATGGCCCGCCGTCGGTTTGAGCAAACCATCGCACAGATTGATGAAAGTGGTTTTACCGCAACCGCTGGGTCCGACGATGGTGACGAATTCGCCCTCGTTCACTTCGAGGTTGATTTGGTCCAAAGCCAAGAGCCTGCCACCAGTTCTCGGCTGATAATACTCATGCCGCAATCCTACCGCCTGTAGTTTTGTCTGTGCCACAATGCCTCCTAAAATTTCTTAGCGTTTTGCCGCAGTTTTGCTCGTTGAAAATTAACCGTAAGCGGGTCCGGCGCTTGGGTCGCATGACTCCTTATCATTTTTCACCGTTTATTCAAGCAGAAATGTTCGCTTCGTTGACAAGCCAAACCGGATCAGATAATTTTTGCAGCGTTGCATAAACTATTTTATGCAAAATCGCTCCGATGACTTTCACGCTCAAAAAATCTAAAAGCAAAACGCCGGCCGCTGAAAACCTCTCAGCCCGCGTTTACCACCAAGTTAAACAGTTGATCCTGTGCAACGAAATCATGCCGGGACAAAAATTGCATCATCAACAACTCAGTGAACGTCTCGGCGTCAGCCGCACTCCGGTGCGCGAAGCATTGACCCGACTCGGGCAGGAAGGATACGTTTCCTTTCTGCCGAACCGCGGTTTTACCTGCAAAGAAATTAGATTACAAGAGGCGGAAGAGCTCTACGAGCTGCGCGAATCTCTTGAAGCTTTCGCCGTCGAAAAAGCCGTCGAGAAACTGACCGACCAGGCCCTCGCCGAACTCCGCCAGCGGCTCGATCTCTACGGCCACGATGTGCAAAACCGCTTCACCCGGGAGCGGCTGGTCTATGACCAGGACGTCCATCTCCAGATTGCGCAAATCGCCGGCAACGAAACCCTAAGAAATACTTTGAGCCATGTTTTCGAGCGCATCGTGCTCAAGCGCCGCACCGACGGCATCTACGACCCGGCGCGCGGGCTCACGGCCCATCAAGAACATACCGAATTATTCGATGCGATGGCCCGGCGTGACGCCCGCGCCGCCGTCGCCATCCTGCGCAACCATATCCAAGCCGGCAAGAAAAATGTCATTGCCGACCTGCGGCAGCGCCAAGCGATCCGCGAGCTACGGCCGGCGGAATTAATCTAGGACGGAAATCCAACAGAAGAAAGGGAGAATTATGGCAGCAGATCTAGTTATTAAAGGCGGTTGGGTGGTGACACCCGACGCAACATTTAAAGGCGGCGTGGCGATCAGCAACCAAGTGATCGTCGCCATCGGCGACGATGCCTCACTGCCCGAAGGCAAAGAGGTCATCGACGTCAAAGGCAAACATATCTTGCCCGGCCTTTTCGACGGTCATGTCCATTTCCGTGAACCGGGCATGACCCACAAAGAGGACTTCAACACCGGCTCCACCGCGGCGGTCTGCGGCGGCATCACCACCGTCGTCGATATGCCGAATACGGTGCCGCCCACTGCCGACGCGGAGCAGGTCAAGATTAAGAAGGAACTGGGCGAGGCCAAATCGCTGGTCGACTTCGGCATCACCGGCGTCGTCGTCCAGACCAACACCAAAGACATCCTGCCCATGGCTGCCGCCGGCGCCATCGGCTTCAAGATCTTCTTCGGCGAGACCATCGGCAACCTACCTTTCCCCGACGACGGCATGTGCCTCGAAGCCTTCGACTACATCGCCCAGTCCAAGTTACCCTTGGGCATCCACGCCGAGAACCGCCAGATCATGGCCTACAACACCAACAAGCTGAAGAGCGAAGGCAAGAACGAAGCGCGCTATTGGGAAGCCTCCCGGCCCGACATCTGTGAAGCGGAGTCAGTGCATCACGCGATCTTCTTCGCCGAGACCTTCGGCACCAAGCTCCATGTGTTTCATATGAGCTCGAAGCAAGCGGCATATATGGTTCGAGACGCCAAGGCCCGCGGCATGAGAATCACCGCGGAAACCGGCCCGCATTACTTACTGCGCGAGCCCAACGACATGGATAACGTCGGCTCGCTGTTGAAGATGAACCCGCCGGTTCGCACCAAGGATCATGGCGAAGTGCTCTGGCAGGGTCTGCGCGAAGGCTACGTCGACACGATCGCTACCGACCACTCGCCACACACCCTGGAGGAGAAAGGCTCGGACATCTACGGCAAGCTCACCAAGCCGGCGATCTGGGACTGCATCTCGGGCTTCTGCGGCGTCGAGACCGGCGTGCCGCTGATCTTGACCGAAGTAAATAAAGGCCGCTTGACCTTGAATCAATATGTCAAAGTGGCATCTGAGAATCCTGCCAAAGTTTGGCAGGTCTATCCGAAGAAAGGCGCCATCCGCTTGGGCTCCGACGGCGACATCACTGTCGTCGACATGGACAAAGAAGGCACCATCGACGTCAATAAGCTGCACAGCAAGAACAAACCCTCGCCGTGGCATGGCTGGAAAGTCAAGGGCATGCCCGTGCTCACCGTCGTGCGCGGTCACGTCCAAATGAGAGACGGCGAGCCCTGCGGCAAAGCGATCGGCAAAGCGCTCAAGCCGATCATCTAACGGGAGATAGAGACTGCGAGACAGAGACAGAGTCCGAACGCTCCCTTGGGGGGCGGTCTCTGTCCCAGTCTCAATTCTGGTGAGGATTCTGACCGATGAAACGCACCGAAGCATTTGATTTCTATCAGCCGGCGACGCTCCAAGACGCGAGCCGGCTGCTCAAGGACAATGGCCCCGGCGGACGCTTTCTCGCCGGCGGCACCGACCTGGTCATCGCCATGAAAGAGAAAGGGCTGCTGCCGAGGTACATCGTCGACTTGAAGCGCGTGCCCGGCCTCGCCGGCATCCGCGAAAATAGCGACGGCAGCATTACCCTGGGCGCGCTAACGACCCTGTATACCATCGAGACCTCGGCACTGATCAAGCGAAAGTATCCGTTTCTCGCCCAAAGCGCGGCGGAAGTGGGCTCCATCCAGATTCGCAACCGCGCCACCATCGGCGGCAACATGGCCAACGCCTCGCCGTCGGCCGATACTTCGCCGGCGCTCATGGCGCTCGGCGCCACCGCGACCATTGCCAATGGCGCAGGCGCAAGAACAGTTGCCGCGGAAGATTTCTTCACAGGCCCGGGCCAGAGCGTGATGAACGCCGATGACATCCTCAGTGAAATAACCATTCCAAAAACCGCCGCTAATCTGGTCGGTGAATATATAAAATTTTCACCGCGGGAAATGATGGACCTGGCTTACGTCGGCGTCGCCGTGGCTTACCATCTCGGCGCCCAAGGTGCTCATGACAGAAAATGCGCCGGCGTGCGCATCGTCTTGGGCGCCGTGGCACCGACGCCGATCCGCGCCAAACGCGCCGAAGCGGCACTCGAAGGGCAAATTCTCAGCGAAGCCCTGGCAGAGAAAGCCGGCCAGATCGCCGCCGAAGAGGCCAAACCGATTAGCGATGTGCGCTCATCGGCCGACTATCGCCGCGCCATGGTTGGCACCATGACCAAACGCGCCCTACTCAACGCCGCCACCGGCCCGGCGAAATCCTGGTACGATCGGCGCGATAGAAGATACTAGAAGAGAAGAGAAGAGACGGAGTGATGGAGTAATGGAACGATGGAATGATGGGTTTGCCGAATCCGCAACCCAACAATCCAGTACTTCACTACTCCATCACTCCAACTTAAATTTGGAGTTCCCATGAACATGAAGATTCAATTCACGCTCAACGGCAAGCCGGTCAACCGCGAAGTGCAAACCCATCGCCTCCTGCTCGACCTGCTGCGCGACGAGATTGGCGCCACTGGCACCAAGGAAGGGTGCGGCACCGGCGATTGCGGCGCCTGCACGGTGATGATGAACGGCAAGCCGGTGAACTCTTGTCTGATTCTTTCCGGCGAACTGGACGGCGCCAATATCGTCACCATCGAAGGCTTGAAAATCGGCGCCGAGCTTCATCCAGTGCAACAGGCCTTCGTCCAAGACGGCGGCGCCCAATGCGGTTATTGCACGCCGGGCATGTTGATGATGTCCAAAGCTTTACTCGATGACAATCCCAATCCGAGTGAGGAAGAAATTCGCTACGCCCTCTCGGGGAATCTATGCCGCTGCACCGGCTACGCGAAGATCGTTCAGGCGGTGCAAGATGCCGCGGCGATTTTAAGAAAATGACGAGGTTCAAGCCGTTCAAATCGTTCAACCGCGTCGCTCGGTTCAAATCGTTAAGCATTCGAACCGTTACAGCCAACGAACCTCCGAATCTTCTAAACGGCTTGAACGTTTTGAACGCTTGAACGAATTGAACTTCCCAAGGAGTTAATCATGTCCGAGTTAACAGTTATCGGCAAACCGGTCACCCGCGTCGATGCCAACGAAAAGATTACCGGACAAATAGTCTATGGCTACGATCTCGCCCTGCCGAACATGCTTTACGGCAAGACGCTTTTTAGCCCCAAGGCCCACGCGAAAATAATCAGCATCAATACCGAGAGGGCCAAAGCGCTACCCGGCGTCGTTGCCGTCGTCACGGGCGCAGATGCGCCTTGGACCCACGGCGAGGCCGTCAAAGACAAGCCATTCCTCGCCCAGGGCAAAGTGCGTTATATCGGCGAGCCGGTGGCGGCGGTGGCCGCCGAGGACGAAGACATCGCCCAAGCGGCGGTGAAGCTCATAGAAGTCGAATATGAAGACCTGCCGGTTTACACCGATCCCGAAGATGCCTGTAAACCCGGCCGGATGGAGATCCACGAAGACTACGACAAATATCGCAAGGCCAACTTTATGGTGCGGGGCGCCGCGCCCAACGTCGCCGAGCATTTCAAGCTGCGCACCGGCGATGTCGCCAAAGGTTTTGCCGAATCGGATCTAGTGCTCGAAGAGAAATATTTCGTGCCGATGATCCAGCATGCCGCCATGGAGCCCCATTCGGCCCATGCGCAATGGGACCAGCAATCCGGCCGTCTGACCATTTGGGTCGCCAACGATGCGCCGTTCCGCGCTCTGCACGAGATCTCCGAAGCTCTGGGCATGGAAAAGGAAAAGATTCGCTTCATCAATCCAGCCCAGGGTGGCGGCTTCGGCTCCAAGGGCGGCCTCAAATGCGAACCCATCGCCGTCGCCCTGGCCTTTCAGACCAATGGCCGGCCGGTGCGCGTGAAGTTCAACCGCGAGGAAACCTTTATCTCGACGCTGACGCGCCATGAAGCGGTGGTTTATTCCAAGACCGGAGTCAAGAAAGACGGCACCCTGGTGGCGCGCGAAATGACGATCTACTGGGGCGCCGGCGCCTACGCCGAAAAGAGCCCGACCGTCTGCATCCGCGGCAGTCTGCCCGCGCCGGGACCCTATAGAATTCCCCATGTCAAAGTCGACGGCTACGCGGTTTATACCAATAAGCCGGTGGCCGGCTCCTATCGCGGCTACGGCATCCCACAGGGCGCCTGGGCCGGCGAACAGCAAATGGACGAGCTAGCGAGAAAACTGGGCATGGACCCCATGGACATTCGCATGAAGAATATCTTCGTCGAGGGCGACACCTCCTACTGGGGTGAAAAACTCCACGCCGTCGGCTTGAAAGAGACCTTGATCAAAGCCACCGAGGCGATCGATTACGGTAAGCCGTCGCCGGTTAACAAGCCTGGCTTGAAAATCGGCAAAGGGTTCGCATGCATTCAAAAGCCGACCCGTTCGCCGACCACTTCCAATGCCGGCGTCACCGTCAATGCCCAGGGCGAAGTCACCGTGTTCGCCGGAACGGTGGAAATTGGCCAAGGCTGCAATACGATCCTGTCGCAAGTGGCCGCCGAAGAGTTAAAAGTCCCCATGGACAAAGTGCTCATGCACCAGCTCGACACCGACGTCATCCCCTACGACGCGTCGACCACCTCGAGCCGCAGCACCTATCACATGGGTAACGCCGTGCGCAGCGCCTCGATTCACGCCCGCGAACAGATCATGGAAGCGGCGGCACCGATGCTCGAAGTCGGCGTCCAAGAGCTCGTCCTCGGCGATGGCAAAGTTTTCGCCAAAGACCAGCCGCAGCAGTCACTGCCCATCGGCGAGGTCGTCAAGCGCAAGCTCGGCATCAACGGCATCGTCCGCGGCGACGCGTCGTATACTTATGAAATCGGCAAAGACTTGGACTTGGAGACCGGCCATAGCGATCACGCGTCGGCTTTTTACATGTATGCCACCCAAGCCGCCGAAGTAAGCGTCGACGAAGAGAGCGGGCGCGTGCGGGTATTGCGCATGTCCGCCGCCCATGACGTGGGCAAGGCAATCAATCCGCTCAACTGTGTCGCGCAAATCGAAGGCGGCGTGGTCATGGGCATCGGCTCGGCGATCCATGAAGAGATGATCATCGACGCCACCGGCAAAGTGCGCAACCCGTCGTTCCTCGATTACCATCTGGTCACCTCCCTAGATTGTCCGGAGTTGATCCCGATCATCGTCGAATGCCACGAGCCCGAGGGTCCCTACGGCGCCAAAGGGTTGGGTGAACCGGGTCTGGCGCCGACCCCCGCCGCCATCGGTAACGCGGTCGCCGACGCCACCGGTGTGCGCATCTACGATCTGCCGCTCAAGCCGGAAAACGTCTTCTGGGCGCTGCAGAAGAATAAAAAGAGCGCCGCTTAGTCGCTCTCGCCTCGAATTCTCAAGAACTTTCGTCTAAAATTCATTCACCGGTTGAGACCGGAAGTCTCAGCCGGTGAATTCTCTCATCGCGGAGGACCACGTAATGCGGACTTGTTTTCGCCGATCGCTTCTGGTGTTCATTTTGGCGGCTTCGTTGCCCTCTGGAATATCAGCCATGGCGGCTGAATCCGGGCCTCGGCCGAGCCAAACCGTTACCGGCATGCCCGCCGTGGTCGATCCCAACAATCTCTACAGCGAGACCCGCTCGGACAAGATGAGCCCAGCAGTGGCCAAGCATTTGAGCCGCGTCTACGTGCCCAACCGCACGTCCAATGACGTTTGGGTGATCGATCCCGAATCGCTGAAAGTCATCGACAAATTCAAAGTCGGCATCAACCCGCAGCATGTCGTGCCGTCATGGGACTTGAAAACCCTCTGGGTCAACAACAACGCCGAAGGGCGCCACGACGGCAGCGTCACGCCCATCGATCCGCTCACCGGCAAACCCGGCAAAAACATTCCGGTGGACGATCCTTACAACATGTACTTCACGCCGGACGGCAGCGCCGCCATCGTCGTCGCCGAAGCGCGCAAGCGCTTGGATTTCCGCGATCCGCAGACCATGGCAATGAAGTATTCGATTGAAACGCCGCAATGCGCCGGCATCAACCACGCCGAGTTTTCCGCCGATGGACGCTATGCGATCTTCACCTGCGAATTCGCCAAGAGCTTGGCAAAGATCGATCTGGTCGAGAAAAAAGTCGTCGGCTATTTAAAGTTATCCAAGGGCGGCATGCCGCAAGACGCGCGCATTTCGCCGGACGGCAAAGTATTTTACATCGCCGATATGAAAGCCGAAGGCGTGTTCATCATCGATGCTGAGAAGTTCAGCGAAATCGGCCATATCAAGACCGGCCTCGGCGCCCATGGCCTCTACCCGAGCCGCGACGGGAAAAAACTCTATGTCGCCAATCGCGGCGTCGCCAAGGTCTACGGACCGCCGAAAGGCAAAGGCAGCGTCAGCGTCATTGATTTTGCTACGCGCAAAGTCGAAACGACCTGGACCGTCCCCGGCGGCGGCAGCCCCGACATGGGCAACGTCAGCATCGACGGCAAACAGCTGTGGCTCTCGGGCCGCTACGACAACGAAGTCTACGTTTTCGACACCGCCAACGGCAGCGTCAAAAAGATTCCCGTGAAAACCGAACCCCACGGCCTCACCGTCTGGCCGCAGCCGGGAAGATACTCGCTCGGCCATACCGGGAATATGCGCTAGCGCGAAGCGAATTTCGATCAAGGCAACCCATACCAGGGCGGCTCGATCCGTCTAAGCTGACCGGAACATGATTGATTGATAGCCGTACCCTGATGGGCCGGATCATGGGTAACTCTTCACACCCACCCTGGCGAATGGCTGCAATCGTCTTGCACCGATCATGTCAA
>JBGTCC010000364.1:0-7282 GCA_041749055.1 Thermodesulfobacteriota bacterium
AAGTCGACATCGAAGAGATGCATCTTGCGATAGGTTGCCAGTAGATTTCCCGCCGGATCGAAGAGCAGGCTGGTGTTGTAAGCTTTCGGGCTAGCGGGAATCTCTTCGAGGATCGAACCGCCGAGTAAGAAAATTTTCAACTCACGCGCCAGCTCGGCAAGCCGGTTGGAAGTCGGTCCGGGTATCGGTTCGGCGAAGGCCCTTTCTAACTTCTTATTACCGCGCCAGATAAAAACTTCCGGCAGGACCACCAGCCGCGCGCCTTGGCGTGCCGCCTCGCGCAGCCAATGCTCAGCCTCGGCGAGATTCGCCGCTTTGTCGTCCGAAGCCAGCATCTGCACCGCAGCCGCAATGAATTTCATAATTCCGACATTCCGAAACCTTGAACCTTTGAACGCGTTTATCTATTTAGAAACACCGGGCAAGGCGCATTGCGCAGGACGTACTCCGTCGTGCCGCCGAGCACCATCTTAATAATCCGCCGGTGGCCGTGGGCGCCGATGAACAGCAGGTCGTATTTGAGATTGACCAGATACTCGATGATTTTTTGTTCGGGATAGCCGCGCGCGATCTCGTACTTGACGTCGATGGCATAGGAACCGAGATAAGCCTTGGCCTGTTGCAAGATCGCCTGCGCCGCCGCCTCCTCGCGGGCAATGGTCAGCACGGTAAGCGGCAGTTTGAGCACCGTGCAAAATTCCGCCGCCGATTCCATCGCCGAACTCGCCCGCTGGCTGCCATCATAGGCCAAAAACGGGTTGGCGACGGTGTCAAAGCGCTCTGTCGAAACAAAGATCGGCCGCGGGCATTTGCGAATGATCGTTTCGGCGGTCGAGCCGAGCATGCCGGCGGTGAAACCTTCGTTGACGCCGCGATGGCCGATCACCACTAGATCAGCGACCTTAGCCCGCTCGCAGATCTCATTGGCGATCAGTCCGGTGTCGAGAAAGGTACGCGCGCGGATCTTCTTCGCCGCGCAGATCTCGCGAAAGTTTTCCAGGACGAGCTTGCCGCGGTCATCGAAGATCTCGCGCATCTTGGTCGATAAATCGAGATAGGGTTCGAAACCGAGGGAACCGGAGACATCGTGAAAAAAGGTTCCTTCGAGGGAAACCGTGTCGATCACATGCTGGCCCATCAGCATGCCGTCAAAGCCGCGGGCCAGCCAGACCGCGTAATCGAGCGCGGCTTTGGAATGCTCGGAGCCGTCAAGAGGAATCAAAATGTTTTTGATCATGCTGCTGCCCTCCGCTACATTTGCGCTGGGTCGACCCCCCGGTGGTCGCCGGCGCTCGGTTACGTTTCGCTGGCTGAAATCACGATAACAAGGCCGGGGCAATTTTCAAACGGAATCCGCCACAGCGGTTTACAAAAGCCGCTCTTTAGGAGATACTTCGGTCTACTTTCGCAAAGTTGGATAAATGCAGCGACCTAAGAATCGTCAGGAAGCCCGCCTCCAGGATCTCATCGTCAGCGCCAAACAGCTGAATATTCATGTGCGCACGGAGAAGCTTTTGCGCGAAGTCGGCTACCGTGCCCATAGCGGGCGCTGCCGGGTCAAGGGACAGGAAATGATCGTCATCGACCGGGATATTGCGCTTGGCGATCAGATCGAGTTTCTCGCTAACGAATTGGCCGGCCTTCGAGCCGAGACAAAGCCGGAACCGGCATCGACTTAGGACCTTGAGCGAGGTTCGAACTAACGCTCTCCCTGCAGCGAAAATTAGTGAACGCGGATCTTCTTCGCGGCCTCGATGCCGAGAGAAAACTGATCGTCGCCGACTTTCAGCGTCATCATGCCGAGCGACGGCGCGACATCGACGATATGAACTTGCGCCCCCGGCACCAACCCGTGATCCTGTAAAAACCCCAGCAGGCGAACGTCTCGCTCGCCGCCTTCGGTAATATAGTCGAGATTCACCTGCTGGCCGTCCACTGCTTCGCTCAGCGGCACGGTTTTGGGCAGCGTACCGGAACCGGTTCCAGGAATGGGGTTGCCATGCGGACATGTTGTCGGGTGGCGCAACAACTTAGCCAGGCGCTCTTCGACTTCCTGAGAAATCGCGTGCTCCAAACGATGGGCCTCCTGGTGTGCCTTGACCCAGTCCAATTGCAACAAATCCGTGAGAAAGCGCTCGATGAGAAAGTGGCGGCGGACAATCCTTTCGGCGACTTTGCGGCCATCCTCGGTGAGATGAATCTCCTTGCGCCGATTGATCGTGACGTAACCCTCACTGGCCAACCGGCGCAACGTCGCAAACATGGTCGACGGTGAAACTCCCGTGTCGGCCGCGATGCGAGCGGCGATCACCGGCTGCGACTCTTCGGCCAACTGATAGATCGCCTTCAGATAATCCTCTAGGGCGTGGGTTACTTTAGGAGCTTCCATGTTTCAATTGATTACGGATCGCTTTCCTCACCTCGAGCTGCGGCTGTCCAACTGTACGGCCACGACGAGCACGATTTTTTCCCAGATGTAGCGCATGCTATTGGAGGATTGGTTCAAGTGCAAGTTGGTCGCGCGCGAACAACCGAAACGATCTGATGTAACAGCATCTGGAAATGCCCTGCGGACCTCAGATGGAATTTCACCGGGCGGTTCTGGACCTCTCCGGCGGTTTCAGGTATGGATTCGTGGCAAAGCACCGATGGTTGTCATACAAGTCGAAAAAGTCAGCAAGCGTTACAACCAAACCCCGGCTGTAAAGCGCTGCGATCTCCAAGTCCATTCAGGTGAGATTCTCGCACTGCTCGGACCGTCGGGGTCGGGGAAGACCACCTTGCTCCGGCTGATTGCCGGGTTCGAGCGACCCGATGAAGGGAGGATTCTAATCGGCGAGCGCACGGTCGTCGACGTTGCCAGTTCGATATGGCTCCCCGCCGAAGCGCGCGGTGTGGGGATGGTTTTTCAGGACTATGCGTTGTTTCCCCATTTGACGGTGACCGAGAATATTCAATTTGGCCTGCGCGGTATTGCCACCCAGGAGCGCCAAGAACGCATACAAGAGTTGTTGCGGGCAACCGAGTTGCTGCCGTATGCACGACGTTATCCCCACGAAATATCGGGAGGTCAGCAACAGCGAGTTGCTTTGGCGCGCGCCTTAGCGCCACGCCCACCGGTTGTCTTGCTTGACGAAGCCTTCAATGGCCTCGACCCGGAACTCAGACCGCAAATGCGCAAAGAGGTCGCTGGCATCTTGCGCCATATGGAAACAGCCGCGGTCCTGGTCACCCATGACCAGGAAGAAGCTCTCGGAATGGCCGACCAAGTCGCGGTCGTTCGCCACGGCGAACTGCAGCAAGTCGGCACACCGGAAGAGGTCTATTATAATCCTTCGACTATATTTGTTGCCGGATTCGTCGGCCACGCCGATTTTATCGGTGGCGTCGCTTCCGGTGCGCAGGTTAAGACCGAATTTGGAAACTTTTCCTGTTCGTCAGAGGTCCGTCCCGGACCGGTCAAAGTGATGATCCGCCACGAGGTCGTCAACACCAACGCGGACGGCATTCTCGCAAAGGTCGAAGAGCGCGAGTTTCTTGGCGGCGAAATCCTCTACCGCCTGCGCCTCCCCTCGGGCGACGCGGTCCACTTGGAGCAACGCAAACCCGTCCATTGGCCGGTCGGACACCAAGTGGCAATCGATGTTCATATTGCCAACGCCGTGGTCTTTGCCGATACCGCCAGTGAACCAGTCGAGTAGTGTCCGATTTTTTTCCAGAACGACGGGAGGTTCGAGATCTTTACCGCTTATTGGATGGACTCACCCCGCTTAACCTGGTCAAGGCAGCGGGAAAGATTGACCTTGAGCGTTGCGATGCTAGCTTTTTTCATATCGTAATCTCGGCAAAATGAGCTCTTTGAATTCAAACTGCCTACAATGAGTACCCCAGCCGATCGAAGCTTATAGCGTTCGGCTGAGAGGCGCCGCGATTTTGTCACGGCGTCCTTCTCCTGCCGTTTGTTAGACGCCGGCCTGGTTCCCTGGCCGCAGGACACCCGTTCACTGCACTTGCGTGCATTGCAGATCGGCGCCAACGGTCAGGGGACCCGTGTAGAACTTCTTCAGTTCAGCGATGGCAGCATCAAGATCGAACTCACCGATGTGACTGACAATCAGTCGCCCAACGCCCGCGTCTTGGGCGACGCGACCGACCACGGCGGGTGAAGCATGAAGAGGACTACTTGCACCTGCGGCAATTGCAAGATGCATGACCAGGACTTTCGCTCCCTTTGCGAACTCGACGAATCGCGGGTTGGTACCGGTCTGATCGGAGCTGAATACCACCGACACATCCCGTGTTTGCACGCGGTACGCTAGAGCCGGGAGATTGCCGTGCGGTATCCCCAACGCGGTCACGGTCACTCCCTCCCGGTCGAACACTGTCGACGGTTCTGCTTTCGTCACATCAACGACGCCGACATCGAGGCGAACACCGCCCCCCGTTTTACTCTGCGCGCCACCCATGGTGGGACCGAGCACTGGGAAGGCGCCACTCTTCTCATCGAAGAGGCGACTGAGGAACGCCGGGAAGGCCGGCGCGGTGTCGTTGCCGGAAGGCCCAACTATGGGCAACGGATCCTTGCGAGCCTGATGGCTCAACCATAGGAGAGCGGGCAGATCAGAGACGTGGTCGGGATGAAGATGGCTTATGGCGACCAACGACAGGTCGCTAAGCTTCGCTTGGGCTTGGCCAAAGCGAAGGAAGGTGCCGCCGCCCATATCGACAAGCATCCTCGCCTGAGCGCCGATCCAGAGCAGATAACTGGACGACGCGCGATCTCTATTGATCCGGGGTCCACCAGAACCCAGGATTTGCACAGCTACTGGATGTGCCGCACAGCTTTGAGCCGATGCGTTGGATGGAATGGCGAGAAGAGCGAGCAAGCACACAATCCCGGATCGATTCATTAGTCGTGTGCCTCCGTATGCTTGAGTAAGTCGCGGAAATTTTAACAATGCACGCTGTGCGCCTAACTTAGCGATCCGTTGGGCAGCCCCGTAATCCGTAACCCAGAACAACCACTACGCCGGCTTCACGCCGGTAATCAGCGCGTAGGAAAAACTTCCCTTCACATGGGCGTGATCGCCGTGGGCGTGCCAGGTGAAATAATTTTTCTTCATGCGCTCGGCCAACTCCGGCGCTTCCTTTTCCAGCTCCAGCGCCGCTTCGAGCCAGTGGCGGCCGGTGGGAATCCCGTCCATGCCTTCTTGATTGAACGGGTACGAAATCAAGCTCTTGCGCGGTACGCGGTAACCGGCCTTGGTCAGCAATCGTTCAATGCTGCTCACCGTGTGAAAGCGAAAGCCCTCGCCATGGGTGCGGCGAAATACTTGGTTGATCTTGGCCTCCAGCGCCACGTCGATGGCATCCTTCGACTCTTCGATGACCGGGTCGAGCACGACAAAGCGGCCGCCGTTTTTGAGCACTCGCTGGACCTCGCCGACGACGCCGGCGGGATTGCCGAAATGATGCAGGCTGAACGACACGAAGGCGCGATCGAAGATACCGGACTTGAACGGCAGCTTGTCCGCCTCGCCGGCGCTCAATTCATAGCGCGCGATCGGATCTTTATGATGGTGGCCGACATCGAGCATCGCCAACGCCTCGTCGACGCCGACGATGCGCCCGGACTTCATTTGTTTCGACAATGGCCTAGCAACGCGCCCGGTGCCGGTGGCCAGATCTAAAATCGCTTCGCCGCCCTTGAGCGTCAGCGCTTCAATCAACTTCACCGTCAGTTGGCTGCGCATATCCGACATGCCGCGCTGGTCGAACTCGGCGGCATGAGCGGGGTCTTTAAAGCGCGAATTGTGGCCGTGGCCATGAGAATCGCCGTGGTCGTGATCGTGTCCGTGAGCATCATGCTCGTGCTTATGCCCGTGTTCCTCGGCATGGGCGTGTTCATGTCCATGCGCTTCATGCCCATGAGCATGGCCATGCTTGTCGCTGTGCGCTTCGGGCTCGCGGCCATGTGAATGCTCGCCCTTATGTTCGTGCTTATGCTCGTCAGCCATCTTGGTATCCTTTTTTTGCTTTTGCCTATTTACTTTCTTTTCGACATTTCCATCATCGCGTCCCACTGTTCATCGGTGAGCTTCATAATCGAGAGCCGCGAATTGCGCACCAGATCGAATTTGGCCAGCTTTTTGTCGGCTTTGACTTCCGCCAAGGTCACCGGCTTGGCCAAGGCTTTCACCGGCTCTATGTCGACCACCAGCATGCGCGGATTGTCTTTGCCCGGGTCGGAATAGGCGCCGCCCAATGCCCGCGCGATGCCCACCGCCTGCCGTTCGTCGCCGGTGTGGTAAATGAAAATCTGATCGCCCTTTTTGATGTCCTTTAAATGCATCAGCGCAAGATTATTCGCCACGCCGTCCCACATGGTCGATTTGTCTTTCACCAGCTGCTGGTATGAATAAACACTCGGTTCGGTCTTGAATAACCAACGGGTTGCCATGAAACCTTTCCTCCTACAGGTTTATAAATCAGCATCAGCCCCCAATACAATCCCTTGACCCTGGCGCCCCAAGCACTGTATCCAACCGCAGAAGAAGTGTGAAGTCGCTTATCGCTACATGCAATGCGCCACCGAAGCGATCGTCATCATGGAACGCAACCGCGCCGCGGCAAAGTCGGAGCACGACCACGTCGAGTGACACGAAGTTTTGGGTGCGGTACTGACCTGCTCGTAATTTAAAGTGTGCCGGTGATTACTTGCCCACACTGTGGCGAAAGCTATTTGACGGGGGTGACTCTCCATGAGTTGGAACGGATCAAGCGCCACCGCAAAAAACTCTACGCAAAGCGCTCCGTGGCTGTCGGCAATTTTGGTTAGGCCCGTTGCTTGATGGCTGCGCAACGGAATTTTGGGGGCGTCACTTCTTAGCTACAAAACTCAGCTTGGTAGTAGCGCGCGCCATGCAAGAGGGCGTATGCAATACGCCCCTACCGATGTAAATTCTACTTCGCAAGAAACTCTGTTACCAATTTCGCCGTCTCCTCCGGCTTCTCCACATGCGCGCTATGCCCAGCGCCGGCGATCACTTTCAAATCACCGCTGTTCGGAATCAGCTTCGCATACGTCTCGCCGTGTGAGCGGGGGACGAAGCCGTCTTTTTCGCCCCAGATGACTAGCGCCGGCGAGGTTATTCGGTGCAGGCGGTTTCTTAGCGGGCGATTGTAGAAGTACGGCGGCTTGAAGCCGATGCGCGAGCTCAGTCTTAACATTTGATAGCGGCGCACTTCGTCTTCGATGTCGCCTTTGCCGTCGGGGAACATG
>JBGTCC010000365.1:0-3062 GCA_041749055.1 Thermodesulfobacteriota bacterium
AGCGTGCTCGCGGCGCAGATTTATTTCAGTGCCATGGTTTGCTACCGTCAGTGCACTCATCGCGCTTTTGGCCCAAAGCGCCAAAGCCGACGATGGCGCGGAAATCTCCGCTGTCCTGCATAAATATGTGACGGCGCTCTACGCCCGCGATTTTCGCGCCGCCTACGAGCAAATATCCAGCGCTGACCGGCGTCTAAAGGATGTGCATAGCTATAGCCGCGAGCGTGGCGAGTTCCGCGATTTCATCCGCGAAACGGCACAGGCAGTAGCACGGAGCGTTGAAGTGAATCTGTTGGAACAGCGCATCGAGCAGGACCGCGCCGCGGTAAGGATCAGAGCCAAAGTGCCGGATGCACTGGCGCTGCAAGCATTGCTGCTCGATTGGGACAGCGAGCGTTTAGAAAAACTCACCGTCGGCGAACGTGACGAGCTGTTGCAAATCATCGACCGGCAACGGCGCGAAAAGAGAATGGCCATGATCGAAGGCGAGGAGACCTTCAATCTGGTCAAAGAAGCCGGTGGCTGGAAAATATTTTTAAACTGGGCGGCCGGCGTTAAGCTGACCTTTCAATCGGCGATTCCGGCGTCGGCGCCGGTGGAAATTAAGATTGCGCAGAACGAAGTGACGTCCCGGCTCGGACAAGTCTTTCGCGTCGCCATGAAAATCAAAAACACCGGCAAACAAACTCTAGCGACGCGCATCGGCCACTTGGTCGAGCCGCAAGAACTGCGCGACTATCTCGATCTGGTCGATTGCGGTTTCATCCTGCCGGTGCGCTTGCAGCCCGGCAAGGAAGAGGAGTTCGTCACGACCTATTTGTTACGAAGCACGCTGCCCGACCAAGTGCGCCAGCTCAGCGTCACTTATGCGGTGACCGCGGCGCCGCTGGAATCGGCTCAACCATGAACATGTCCAATCTCCTCTGGTCCGCGGCCGCCGCGGTCATGCTGGTGCTACCGCCGTATTTTTTACTCTCCGCGCCTAACAACGCCGGTCAGTCCGGAGCGGTACGCACCATCGACACTTATCTTAAAAGCGCCTACGCCCACGATCACAAGAAAGCCTACCGGCTGATCTCCAGCCGCGACCGGCTGATTAAGTCAGAAGAACTCTACATCCAGGAGAAGGGACCGTTCCGCGGCTTCACCTTGACGGTAGCTGGAAAACTCGCCGAGCTGATCGAAGTCCGTCAGACTAGCGCACTGGAACACGACGCGACAACCAAAGTTAAATTCAATATCAAACTGCCCGATGCTAACAGTTTATCGGCACTGTTACTCGATTGGGACCAAAACAAACTCAACGCCCTGCCGGAACCGAAACAAAAAGAGCTTCTCGCCGCCATCGACAATCTGCGCCGTGCCGGGGAATTGAAATTCATCGAAGGCGAGGAAGAACTCACGCTGGTCAAGGAAAACGGCCTGTGGCGTGTCTTGTTCGACTGGGCCGCCGGCCTGCGCGTGCAATACGACGCCACCGTGCCGAAGAATGAAGCCATCGTAGCCACGCCGCTCAATCGCGAGACCATCGTGCGCGCCAATGAGCTATTTACGATCGCTTACCGGGTGAGAAACTCTTCCCAAGAAACCATCGCTACTCGCATCGCCCACCGTGTCGAGCCCCAAGAGCTGCGTCAACATCTCGATCTCGTCGAGTGCGCTTTGCTCTTGCCGGTCAAACTAAAGCCGGGCGAGGAACGAGAGTTCTCGTCGACGTATATGATTCGCGGCGATCTGCCCGACGGCTCCAGACAGCTCAAAGTCACCTATGACTTCAAAGTCGAAAAGTAGTTTCGGGCTCGGCGCTTTACTGATTGCGCTGAGTCTGTTGAACACCGAGCTGCAGGCGCATATTCCTCTTCCGCCCAAGAAAGGAGAGATAGGCCGGCGTGAGACCAGCGTCGCCGCACCGAACTTCACGCTCACGAATCAAGCCGGTAAAAAGTTTCGATTCAATGCGGCGAGCGGTAAATTCGTCCTGGTCACCTTCGTCTACACCACCTGCCCCGACGTCTGCCCGCTGTTCAGCGCCCACTTCGCGGCGATTCAGCGCGCCCTTGACCAGGAGAAGCGTGACCACTATTTGTTGCTTAGCATCAGCACCGATCCCAAACGCGACACGCCGGGGAAGATGAAAGCCTACGCCGAAGCGTTTAAGGCCGATTTCAAGCATTGGCAGTTTCTCACCGGATCGCAAAAGGATCTGTCTGAAGTCTGGAAAAATTTCGGCGTCAACGTCAAAGACCACGGTAATGGGCAAATCCAGCACACCAATTTAACAACACTTATCGATGCCAAGGGAACGCGGCGGGTGGACTACTTCGGCGACAAGTGGCTCGTCAAAGAAGTCCTGAAAGACATCAAATGGCTCGAATCGGAAAAATCCTAGTCGCACTGCTGCTGTTGGCTGGCTTATCGCTTCAGCTACAAGCCGCCGAGCGCGAGCAAGGCATCCTGGAAGTCCAGATCAAAGACCACCGCGATGCCATCGGTGATTTCGAGAATCTCATCGTTACCCTCGACAAAATCGCCGTTAGCCCAAAGCCCGGACTGAAATTCTGGCAAACCGGCTGGAAAGAGTTCGCCGTAATTTCACAGCCCATCGACCTGACCAAGTATGTCGGCAAGAAAACCGCCCAAGTGTTTCGCGCTTCCATAGAAGCTGGCGCCTTCGACGCCTTTCATTTGAAAATAAAAAATACCGCCGGTGTGCTAAAGGAAAACCAACGCAAAGCCCCGGTCAAAAACACTATCGGCCCATTTAAACTAGCCTTCGAAGTCCAACCGAAAACCGACACGCTGCTAATCCTAGACCTAGTCGTCAGCGACATGTCCGACCACCCGCCGCGCGGTTATGAGCTGAGTTTGAAAGGCTACGAACTTTTTATCAATGGGAAACTAATCGAGAGGATTCCGCCAGGCTAGTGTTCGATTTTTTGGGCGATTCCAGGGTTCTTCACCCTATCTTCCAAACAAATTGCCCACGCCTCGTGGCCGAGCCATCGTCTATCATCGCAATCTTCTAACTATTTCGCGTTCCAAATTAACAAATTACCAAACCC
>JBGTCC010000366.1:0-2906 GCA_041749055.1 Thermodesulfobacteriota bacterium
TAAACTGGAGAGCCGCCCCGACCAAGTGCGCCGGGTCGTGCGCGGCACATTGCGCGGACTCGCCTACGCCAAAGCCAACCGCCGCGAGTCCATCAAGCTGATCCGCACCTGGACGGGCATGGAAGCCGCCATCGCCGCACAGTCCTACGAACGCGCCGCGCCGGCGTGGACCGACAACGGCATCCCGCCGGATCAAGGCATCTTGATTAACATAGAATTGGCGAAACAGGCGGCGGCGTCAAACAAGAGGTTCCCGTGAGCCGAGTCGTCGACTGGAGCATCACCGAGGCGGAACTTCGCGCCGCCGCCAAATGAGCTTGCGCGGGAGACATAATCCGCATCGATTCCGACACCCACTTCACGCCGCTTGACGCCTTCGCGGAAGCCGACCCTAATTACCACGCCTGAAGAATGCCTTTAGCTTAGCCGGTCCTGAGCTGGGCCAAAGGATCGCAGGCGCGCGGGAATCAACCCTCCCTGAGAGGGCGGCCATTAAGCCGCCGCAGTTTGCCGTCGTTGCGGTTGGTGCGCAAAGTCAGTCCTTAACCTGAACCGTAATTTCATTTTCCACCGGCGCATCCTGACTTAGCGACGCCACCCCAATGGCGGCGCGTGTGTGCTGGCCCTTTTCGCCAAACACTTGCACCAGCAGATCCGACTCGCCATTGACGACTTTCGGCATATCGACAAAGCCGGGGGCGACGCTGACGTAGCCGAGAACTTTGACGATGCGCTCGACTTTGTCGAGATCGCCCAAGGCCGACTTCATAATCGCCAGATGATTGAGCGCGCAGTTACGCGCCGCGTCGTAGGCTTGTTCGACACTGATCTCGGCGCCGACTTTGCCGCGATATTTAATCACGCCGTCGATCCGGCCGATGTTACCGCCGATGAATAGCAGGTTCCCAACCCGGACGTAGCCGATGTAGTTAGCCGCCGGTGTCGGCGGATTGGGTAGCTCGATGCCGAGGGCCTTGAGTTTGTTTTCGATTTCCATAATCGCCTCCCTATTTTTAGCCAATTCCGCTTGGCACAATTGAACAACTGCATAACCAAATAAATCACAGTTCGGGTCAAAACAACCTGACCGCACGCTCCTCGAATGATCGGCGACCGCGAAAAACACCGTAGGCTTTCTGAGGCAACGGGCAAATCCTCCAGGGCTAGTGGGTCGACAAGTCACGCTCGCGCGGCTGAACCGACGTTTAAACCAAAATAGTCGAGGATCAACCAGAGTTGTGCGCCGAAAAATCCATCAGCCACTGCCCCAAAACCCCCTGATTCGACTCCGCCTCATCCAGAGTTCCGCAATATGTCAGGAAGGATAAAGGCCAACCCGGCAAATCCGGTTGCTGATGGTGTTGCACGACTTTTGCGTTATGACGATCTCATGGGCAACTTTGAGAGAACATCACAAGAGGACCCCGAAGCCTTACTCGACCTCTTGGAAGATATCGTGGCATCCTATCAAGACCACGACTCCCGCCCGGCGGACGCATTGAATCTATACCGGCAACGCCTGCGCCTGGGTGCAAGTTATCGCGTCAAATTGGCCAAGCGCTTCGTTGTCATCGACGGCGGCGGGGCCATTCATAAACTAGCTAAATCGACGGCTCTGTCCAGACCGCTTTGCCTTTGGCTGGTGCCGAAGATCACGCCACCCGCCTCCCTTGGCTAATCGGCTGGTACAGCGGCGCCAACCATTCGATCTTACTCCGCCCGGCGAATTACCTTTGCCACTGATAGCACAAAGCTGAATAATCGGTGGCGTAACTACCACCCTGCTTCACACCACGGGGAAAGTGCGTGGCTTGCGGGATGTCTTTGCCGCAATAAATCTCAAATAAATTGCCCGACGGGTCGCGAAAGTACATCAACCCCTTCTTACCGTCGCGCGTCCAAGGCCCCGGCGCCACCACGCCGTTGCGTTTGAGCCACTCGATCATCGGCAGAAAGTTTTCGCCGTCGGCGCAGAACCCATAGTGCGGATATTCGGCGTCGCGCCCGGTGCAAACACCGCTGCGGGTCGACAGGCCAACAACGGCGCCGGCGACGCGCACTTCGGTAAAAGTCGCCGGATCGCTGGTCTTCATGGGCTCGCCGCCCAGGACTTCGATGCAGAACCGCTTCGCCTGTGCGATATCGTTCACCGGCACACTCAAATGGCCGAAGCTCGCCAGACGCGGGCGGGGCAAATTGGAATCCGCCAGCCTGCCGCTCCAGCGATAATTGAGCTCGCCCAGCGGCAGCGCCACGCCCCCTTGACGCGGCCCCAAGGCCAAATTTTTAATATCTCCGTAGCCGCTGTCGCAGTAGAGCTCGATTAGATTTCCCGACGGATCGCGCAAATAGCGCAGCGCGGTTTTGTAATTGCGCGTCCAACCATGGCTCGGCACGGCGCAGCCGTCGAGCCAGCGCTTGGCCAAAGCGAAATTTTCCGCATCGACATTAAAACCATAATGCGGGTACTCCGCCTCCCAACCGGTCCAACCCTTGGCCTGTTCCGACAGCCCGACGATCATGCCGGCGAGCATCACTTCGGTGAAACCAGGAGTATCGTGATACAGCTCGCCGCCCAGGACTTCAATGTAAAAACGCTTGGACTCAGTCAGATCCCGGCAAGGCAAGCTAACATGATGCAGATAAGCGAATTGCGGCCTCGGGAGGCTTCCACGGACAGCCGGATTTTCCATTGATTTTCTCCTAACAAGTAGCTGGCCGGACTATTACACCATAGTTGCCAAACCAACAAGGCGATTCGGCTTGACCACGGCAGCGCGAGTCGATTGCCGTCGCAGCCAAAATGGCCCAGCGCTTTCGAGCAAGAAGCCAAACGAGTAATCGACGACAGAAGGTAAACCAATTCCCTTTGGCTGCGTCTAAACGATCAAAATCTCACACCCTGA
>JBGTCC010000367.1:0-4270 GCA_041749055.1 Thermodesulfobacteriota bacterium
GTCGCCGGTGACGCAGATGACGCGGGCGTCGGGGCGGCCGATTTTGACGCCAAAAGCGGTGGCCAAGGCGGTGCCGATGGCGCGGAACTCGCCGGCGTGGATGATGGGTACCTTGGAGTCGATGTTGCGCAGTGTGTCGCCGGTCATTCCCGATGTCGTGAGAATCTCATTGCCGGTGAGCAGTTCGTCGAGGGCTTTCAGCACCGACGCGTAGGTTAAATTGCTCTTGTCGATTTGCCCGTCGACTTCTTTACGCCAGGCTTGCTTGGCTTGTTGGATCGCCGGCTTGCGGTCGGCCATTGGTTTCGGTGAACGCGTTTTTGCGTTGTCGATGATGGCGCGCAGGGCGCTCTTGGCGTCGGCCTGGATGGCGAGCTCGGCCGGATAGATGCGGCCGAACTGTTCCGGGTCGGTGTCGATGTGAATGATCCGGGCTTGCTCTGGGATTACCTTGTGGCCGAAACCGAGGGTCGTGCCTTCGCTGAAACTGGTGCCGACGGCGAGCACCAGATCGGCTTGCTGAAAAAACGGCCGGGCATACATGCGGCCGCCGTTGCCCAGGCAGCCGAGGGCAAGGGGATGTTTTTCCGGAAATACGCCTTTGGCGGTGTAGCTGCTGGCCACCGGCAGCGAGAGCAGCTCCGCCAGTTCTTTGACTTCATCCTGGGCCTGGGCCCAATCGACGCCGGTGCCGGCAAGCACAACCGGCGCGCGGGCGCCAAGCAGTAGGTCAACTGCTGTGTTAACTGTGCGCGCGTCAACCGCAGGCGCGGCAGGATTCGCCGAGGCGGCAAAGGAAATCGGTTCGGGCAAGTGGGTTTCCTGCAGATCTTCGGGGATGCAGAAAAATACCGGTCCTTGGCGGCCGCGCGTGGTCTGACGAAACAACGAGTCGAGCACCGAAGCCAACTCTTCAACGCGTCCCAAGCGTGTGCTTTGTTTGGTGATCGGTTGAAACAAACGCACATGCTCCATGCCATGCCACGAGGCCCAATGGCCTTTGGCGAACGACGCGGTGCCGATGTCCGACGAGATGACAAACAGCGGCACCGCTTCTTTGTATGCCTGGGCGACCGCGGTGACGATATTGGTGGCGCCACCGCCGGCCGAGACCAAGCACACCGCCGGCTGTTTGGTGACCCGCGCGTAGCCGAGCGCCATATTGCCGGCGCCGCCCTCATGCTGGGCGTTGATGAAGCGCAGTTCCGGCCGTTTGGCGATGGCGTCGCCGAAGGGAAAAAGCGTATGGGCGAGCACGCCGAAAATGCAGCGCACGTTTTGCGCGATCAAATAATCGACAACTGTCTCCGCAAGATTGGGTCCAGTCATGGGGGTAACTCCTTTTAATTGCTAGGCCTGCTTAGTTCAGCTCCAACGAAAAAGCAATGGCCGTCGACCCTTGGGCGCCATTGGGCGCTGCCCGTGGCTGCTGCAACGCGGGATTATTTTACGTTCACGGATCCACCCCGTCGTGTTATCATGGCTCTATATATAGCGCCGCCGAGTAGCTGATGAAAATTTGCCAACGGCGCCTAAACCAATCCTCAGAAGGATGCATTCGAGGTGCAAAAATGGAATCGACAGTACAAACTTTTGCTAATGTTGTGATCATTCAGGTGGATGGCCGTATCGATCACAGCACCGCGCCGGAGTTCGGCAGCGTGCTCCTACCCCAAGTCGAAGGTTGCGCGAGAGAAGAAAAAAAGCTGCTGGTCGATCTCAGCAAGGTCAATTATATGAGCAGCGCGGGCCTGCGCGTCCTGATGATCGCGGCGAAGGGTTGCCGCAAGCAGGAAGGCCAGGTGGTGGTGGCAGGCATGCAGGCTAGCGTCCGCGAGGTTTTCAAGATCGGCCGCTTCGATATGGTGATGGATAGCTATCCGACTGTGCGCGATGCGCTTGCGGCGATCTCGCCGGCGGCTGCGGCGATCTATGTGGACCGCTAGCTGATATGCAAGTTCCAAAGATTTTGCCGCGCACCGAAGCGCTGACCATCGACGCGGTGGCGCACTGCACCGATTTCGCCGGCGCGCAAGCGCGGCAAGCCGGCTTTGCCGCGGCGCGGGTGGATGAAGTCGAACTGGTGGTCGAAGAAGTAGTGGCGAATATTTGCCATTACAGTTACGGCGATCGCCTGGGCAATGTCGAACTTGTCTGCCGGGTGACGGATGGTCCAAGGCTGGAGTTAGAATTCGCCGACGCCGGCCAGCCTTTCGATATGCTCTCCATGCCCGAGCCCGATCTGTCCGTCGACATCGATCAACGCGGTTTGGGCGGCGTCGGCGTGCCGATGATGCGCGCGCTGGTCGACCAGGCGAATTATCGGCGCGATGGCGAACGCAACTTGCTTTTTCTGGTGTTTGATTCCGCCTGTCGATTGGCCGGCCCGTCGCAGGTGGGTTGAAGCCGGGGCACGGAAATATCTTATGCGCATCCGATTTTGGGGCACCCGAGGTTCGCTGCCCGTCGCCACCGAAGAACCGGCGATCCGCGACAAGGTCAAACGGGCTCTGCTAAAAGCCGCCGGCCGCCGATTCGCCGACGAAGCGGCGCTTGACCGGTTCATCGATACGGAGTTGGAATTCCCCGTGCGCGCGGGCTACGGCGGTAATACCTCATGCGTCGAGATCGTTGGCGGCGATCATTACACCATTTGTGACATGGGCTCGGGGTTGCGCTGCTTCGGCCAACAAGTGCTGGCGCAACATGGACCGGGCCGGCCGCAGATCTATAATTTCTTCATGTCCCATGTGCATTGGGACCATATCATGGGGTTGCCATTTTTTCCGCCGGCGTACATTCCCGGCAATACCATACGGATTCACGGCGGCCATTCAGTCGGGGTGCTCGAGGAAGCCTTTCGCCGCCAGCAGTCCGATCCCTGTTTCCCGGTGCATTGGGATCACTTGCGCGCGAACATCAGCTTTGTTCCGCTGGCGGCGGACTGTTGGTACGAGATCGGCGGTTTGCGCGTCAAGGCGAAACTGCAACCCCATCCCGGCGATTCCTACGGCTATCGTTTCGAAAAAGCTGGCCGGAGCATGATCTACTCGACCGACGGCGAGCATAAGCTCAAGTCGGAAGAAGAAACCGCGGCGATGGTCGAGTTTTACCGCGATGCCGATTTACTTGTTTTCGATTCGATGTATTCGCTCAAAGACATGATGGATGCAAAATCAGACTGGGGACATTCGAGCAACATCGTCGGCGTCGATTTATGTCTGCGTGCCCAGGTTAGGCATTATTGCATGTTCCACCACGAACCGTCGGACAACGACGATACGATTCATTCCATCCTCGGCGAAACCCGGCGCTACGCCGAGATCGCCGGTGAAAACCATGCCCTCCAAGTCTCGACGGCCTACGACGGCTTAGTCTTCGATCTCTAACTTCGTGGTGTCGCCCCAGGAATCATTGCCGCGCAGCAGTAGATTCAGCCAGCTGTTGCTCGATCGTTTGGGCGCCGATAACGGCCGCAAGGCGGCGATTGGACTAATGGCGTTGTTGGCGTTGGCGCAGATCGCCTTCGGCGAGGCGGGCTGGAGCCAGGCGCGCAATTTATGGTTTGACGCCTTTCAACAGGTGGCGCCCCGTGCGGTGACCCATCTCCCGGCGGTGATCGTCGACATCGACGACGAAAGCCTGCAACAGTTCGGTCGCTGGCCCTGGCCGCGCACGCGGCTAGCGCAGCTGATCGAGGAGAGCCATCGATTGGGAGCGCTGGCGGTGGGTCTCGATATGATTCTACCCGAGGCCGATAGCCAATCGCCGCAGCGCTTGTTGGCCGAGCGTCAGGATGCCACGGCGCAAATGCGCCAAGCGCTCGCCGCGCTGCCGTCCAACGATGCGGTTCTCGCCAATACTCTCCGTCAAGTTCCATCCGTGCTCGGACGGGCGGCGCTGATCGATGCGCCGTCACGGAAAGCTTCACCAGCGAGCCAAACTCCAGCGCTGATTGCCGGCGAATCGCCGCAGCGGTTCGCCCCGTCTTATGACGGCCAGATCGTCAATTTGCCGGAGCTTGAAGCGGCTGCCCATGGCCGTGGTTATTTGAACGACAGCCGCGATGGCGACGGTATTGTCCGCAGCATGCCTTTGGTGCTCAGCGTCAACGGCGCCATTGCGCCGGCGTTTGCCGTCGAGCTACTGCGCGTGGCCACCGGCCAGGCGGCCTACTCGGTGCGCAGCGACGACCAGGGCATTGTCGGCGTGCAAATCGGCACGTCTTTTATTCCCACCGATCGTGACGGCCGGTTGCGTGTGTACTATT
>JBGTCC010000368.1:0-5122 GCA_041749055.1 Thermodesulfobacteriota bacterium
TACGCTTGGATCGACAGCGGCCAACCATGACCCAAGCGTGCCGGTAATAAAATATAACGCGCAAACAACCCCGATTGTTGCTAGGTCAGAAAAAGATTTTCTCATCGCCGAGTCTCGTCGTTTTTGGCCACCCCTACAGCCGCGTCGCCATCGAAGAATAACCCTGGACGCGAGCGCTCCTGAGACCTCCAGCCTCCTTGGCTCTGTGGCTCCAGGCAATCGTATTCAGCGCTCGCTGCCCGGGCGCTGCGGCGCAGGCTGGAAAGATTCGATCGCAACATAGCGTTGGCCTGGTTGAGTTTGTCAGTGCCTCTGGCGCAATGTCATGTCGCGCGACTGAAACTTGCGGTCTGCTTTGCGGTCGTCAGCGGGTATACAGTTCAAGGTGATATTGCATCGCCTTCAATTGCCTCAACAGCAAAGGACGCTTAGAGCGGAACATCTCCAGCTTTTGCTCATTTGAACACTGTTCCAGACTAGTCAGAATCTCGCTTAGGCGCTCGGCTCTAATCAGCTTGGATCCTTCCAAAAGCTCTTTCAGATCCATCGGTTCCTGTGCGGCGTCTTCACCCCGTTTCCCGAGTCGGACGATCGCATCGCTCACCGCCTGAGAAAATTTATCTAGAACCTCGGCAAAGGCTTCGGAGTCAATACCGATCTGCGACCTAGTTAGCTCCGGGTCTTGCAAGATTTGCCGTTTTTGCGCGAAGGCCTCGTTCACTTTTTCGATTAGAGTGGCAGCTATGATCGGCTTGAAAAGATATTTCGACCCTTGTCCCGCGAGTCGGTGGTTAGCGCTCTCGGGTCGCAATGACGTGCATACCAGGATCGGGATGTCGTTCCATTCATCGCGCTCCTTGATTCTGCGCACCAGTTCAACCCCATCGGCGTTGGGCATGACGATATCGGTGATGACCAGGTCGATCTCCGGGTGGGTCTCCAGACATGTCAATGCCTGTTCCCCGTCGCGCGCAGTGATCGTGTCGTAACCATGTTTGTCGAGTGTGTGCTCCAATACGGTAGCGCTAATCGGATTATCTTCCACAATAAGTACGTTCATGGTTACTTTCTCCCTGATCTCTGTTGAATGGCATTGCCGATCAAAGTTCGCTGCCAAACTTCCCTGAGGCTCCGCCGTTCGTAACTGCACGTCGTTGGGCCAAAATATATAATTCCTCCCTGACTGCGGATAGGTTTGGGATACTTGATCGCCACTACGGAAATTTTAAGGCAGCAACACACGTGCCAGAGGAAAACGCAGATATTCAGCGCGTTACAAGGCTCCCCAGCATCAGCGCCGTACGAAAATGCACTTTGAACGACAAACTTGTCAGCCAATTCGCAGCATAGTTCTCGAGCGAGTTGTTTAAGCTCGTCGCCCGCTGCAAGCGCTTGATGGGTAGGTTCAGCTCATCGCCTTGGCGAAGCCGCGAATCGTCTCTTCACGGCTGCCGCCCGGCGGACTATAGGGAATGATGGCGATTTGCTGGACGCCGGTTTTTTTGATGCGTTCAATCTGCGCTTTGCATTGGGCCACCGTGCCGGCGATGGCGAACTTGTCGACCAGCCAGTCGGGAATGACATCGGCGTGGTTCGCCTGCTGATCCATGTGATGGTAGTAGTCGTAGGTTTTGCGGATCTCTTGTAAAATTTTCTGCTCGTTGGGATCGAGCACATAGGGCAGCGGATGGGCGACCACGCGGGCGACATGGGCCTTGACCGCGTCTTTGGCGTTCGCCGTTTCCGAAACTGCGCAGGGAACCCAGAGGACTAGATTAATATCTTCGAATTTTCGTCCCGCCGCTTTCGCGCCCGCGGCAACTTTCTCTTTTGCATGAGCAATGTAGTCGTCCGCGACGCCGACCAGTACGATAATGCCGTCGGCGATGCGGCCGGAGAGCTCGAGCATCTTCGGCCCGCTGGCGGCGATGTAGATGGGAACGCGAGTCTTAGTCGGATGCAGCAAGTGGATCTTACCGGTCGGTAATTGCGCCTCTTTGCCGTCTAGGATCTGGCGCATTTGCTCGAGAGATTTTTCGAAATTCGCCAGCGTCGACGGCTTCATCCCCATGGTTTCCACCGAGCTGTCGCCCAGTCCAATGCCGACAATCATTCGCCCCGGCGAATACTCTTCCAACGTCGCGTAGCCGCTGGCCAACACCGACGGATGGCGTGTCAATGGATTGGTCACGCCGGTGCCCAATTTCACCTTGGTGGTATTGAGCGCCATCGCCGCCATGTTGATGTAGGCTTCGCGCCAGATCAAATGCGAATCGCCAACCCAGATATGGCTAAAACCAACCTCTTCGCTCACCTTGGCCAGATGAATCATTTTCTCTAACGGTTCGGTGGGAAATAACCCAACGCCGAATTCGAATTGGCTCACGATCACTCTCCTCTAACAACAAGACTGGTTGGCCAGCACTTCGGGCGGCGGAGTTTGCTGGCTGCGGCCGGCGACTTGAACGACGCCGTCGATGATCACGTAGGAAATCCCCGGCAGATCGCCCTTGGCGAAGGAATCGAGCGCGTCCTTGGACACCGAGCCGGTGATCTTGTGCATCAAGACGATGTCGGCGGGCCGGCCTTCTTCTAAAATACCCAGGTTCAAATCATGGGCGCGGCCGACATTGCCGGTGGCCATGCAGATGGTTTTTTCAGGCGGAATTTCACCGACCGAGGAGATGAAAGCGATCTCGCGCAGAATACCGCGCGGCACGATGCCGGTGCCGCCGGGAGTATCCGTGCCGATCAGCAGCCGGTCGTAACGGCCGGTGGCTTTGACCGCGCGGGCGAGACTCAGCGCCAGCCGGTAATTTCCCGATGTACAAATTTCCATGAAGCATTCGGTTTCGGTGGCGATGCGCAGCATGTCCGCTTCAGGCATGGGGATCGGCCCGCCGGTGATATGGCCGATGATGTCCGGTTTGATCTTCTGCACCATGTCGAAGCCGGCCACCTGGCTCACGCCGGAACGCGATACGCCGCCGGAATGAATCTTCACTTTGATGCCGCGGGCGTGCGCCCAGTCGACGTAGCGGTTGGCTTCGCCGTTGGGCAACAGGCTGTAGTCGTAGAAAATGAATTTGACCAGCTTGATGCCGAGGGCTTGAATCTCGTCGAAATCTTTTTCCGTCAAACCCGGAACCAGGAGCAAGGTGCCGGCGTGAACTTTCACCCCAGACGGCCGCAGGTTGTCGTAGCACTTCTTGGTGACGATGGCGACCGACAGCGCCGTGCGCGCATCCGGCGGTAGCGGCAGTCCGGGCAGATGCAACTCACCGGCGGAGATCAGCGCGGTCACGCCGCCATGCATGTAGTTGGTGATCCAGCCGAGTGAATTCTGCGCCGGCGTGTACTCACCGATGGAGGGATGCGAATGGGAATCGATCAAACCGGGAATCGCGGTGATGCCATGGGCATCGATAGTTTGGTCCGCGGCTCGATTCAAACCGTTGCCGATCGCCTCGACCAAACCGTCTTTAATAAAGATCGAGTCCGCCTGCCGCAGCGGGCCTTCTAACCTGCCCGTAACCAACGTGCCGATGTTTTTAATCAGTATCGAAGCCATAGTTCACCACTTGGCCGCCGACTATATCAAAGTGTCCTTTGGAGTAAACCTAGTCGGAAGATTGGCAAAATGATTGAAGCGCGCCGCTGCACTCTTGCCGACCGCTTTAAGAGCCAAAGACTTCGCGCAGGATTTCTTTGACGGCATCGGCCGAGATCTCGTCCAGTCTCGCGGCACCGGCGAGCGCTACCGCTTTAACAACCTGGCGCTGCCAATGCACCGTGCCATTATCGATGGCCACCAATTTCATATCCACCACCGCCCGCAAGGGCGACCGGCCATCGGTATGCCAACGGCTAATCTCCGACAGCCATAACCAGCCCGAGAGGTTGGCGGTGCGAGCATTGGCCGCGGCGATGGCGCCATCGAAGGGCAGGGATTGCAAGCGGCTATCGCGCTCCTCGGGAAAGGACACGGTAATTTGCCGTTGTTTGAGTGCGTGTTGGAGCGAGCCGCGGAGCAAATCCATCACCGTAGGCCGCTGGTCCGGCGAAAGCTTGCCAGCCATCTCGGCCAAAGAACGCAAAGGATTAGTGGCCGGCAAACGCAGGTCTGAGTCCGTGCGGTTGCGCACTGGCGCGAGCCAGATCGATCCCTGGGTCAGCAGTGATGGATCCAGCGGCGCTGACGCGCGCTGCACGGCGCAGCCAGAGCCGAGCACTAAAAGCAACGCGAACAGCCCCGTGAGCCCCCGGCCTCGGCGCAAAATCGCTTGCACGGCATAAACGGCGAAAAGCACCACGCAGCCAAACGCGACATCGGTCGGTCCCAGCGGCAGATCCAAGCGCACGGATAGATAAAAACCTAACACCGCAACGAAGATGCCGATCAACGACGACAGCGACAGAAACGAACTCATGCCGCGCGCCAAAGCACGCGCCGCCAATGGCGGCAGAACCATGAAGCCGAAAACCAGGAGCGGCCCAGCCATGATGACGCCGACGGCAATGCTGAAGCCGCACAGCACGTAGAGCCAAAAGCTCCACTGCACACTGCCGCCGGTGAGCAAGAAAGACAGATCGTGATCGAAAGAGTTGAGTAAAAATTCGCGGCGAAACAAAATCAGCCCTAGATAGACAACGCCATAGACGATGGCTAACAGCTTGAGCTCCTCCTTGGACAAGGAAATAACTTCGCCTTTGAGCAAATTGAGGATCTCCAACTCGCCGGCGGGATTAAAGACAATGAATAAAATCGTCAATGCCGACGCCAGGGCGTAAGCCGCCGCCAAGCGCCCTTCGGGCGATCCAGTCGCGTGGCGGTCGAGGTAGGCGAGCAAACCCATACCCACCAGTGTGAATACCAACGAGCCGGCCATCGCCAAGAGCCTTTCGCCACCTGAGCCATGGGTAAAACCCAAGGCATGATACAGCCAGAAGGTGCCGGCGACGCCACAGGCTGCGATTTGCGGCAGTGTCAAGCCGAGAAATACCCGCCGACGCAGCATCAGATGAGCGCCCACCAGCGGGCAAACCAACGCCAGGATGGCGCTGCCCAGCAGCGCCGGGAACAGCAGGAACGACGGACTGAATATTTCCCAAAAGCTCACCA
>JBGTCC010000369.1:0-2072 GCA_041749055.1 Thermodesulfobacteriota bacterium
AGTCGATAACTTGATGCGCCAGCTCAGTACCGAACAGCTTAACTTTCGCGGCGTCGACGCGCACGTCCATTTTCTGGTCGGCGCGCCAGGAGGCCGAGTAGGTGAGCGCCTTGAGCGCTTCCAACTCGCCTAAGAAATGACCGATGGTGCCGCTGTATTTCTCCGCATCTTTGGCGTCCTGGCGCAGCACCTGGGCAACGGTGCTGAGCACGCGCTGAGCCATGCCATGGGCGCGGATACCGACTTGGAAACGGCGCGCACCGAGCCAAGCCTGATTGAGCGCCCAACCGTTGCCCACTTCGCCCAGCACTTGCGACTTGTGCACCCGGCAGTCTTCAAAAACCAACTCGCAAGGCTCGGTGCCGGCGATGGTCGCAATGCTGCGCGCGACGCGATAGCCCGGCGTGCCGGTGTCGATGAGAAAACATGTGACCCCTTCGCGCCCTTTGGTGCCCGGCAAGCGGGCGAACAATTGGACGAAGTCAGCAACATCGGCGAAGGTCGGAAACATCTTGGTGCCATTGATCTCGAAATAGTCGCCGTCCGGTGTCGCCGTGGTCTGCATCATCGATGGGTCCGCGCCCGACGCCGGTTCGCTCAGGCCGAAAGCTGAAGTCTTCTCGCCGCGAATGCACGGCCAGAGATATTTATCGATCTGTTCGCCTTGGCAATTGAACAAGATGTTCGAGACATGATTGCCGAACTCGAACGGGATCGCGCTCTTCTCCAGCTCCTCCGTGACGGCGATCATGGCGACGTTGCTGACCGCCATGCCGCCATAGGCTGTGGGCACGTCCAAATGCCACAAGCCCTTGGCCTCGGCGCGCTGCTCCAACCCTTCCATGATCTCCAGGTAACGCTTGATCTCCGGATCACTGCTCGTTTTCACCCGGCTCTTCCACCGGCTACCCTCGAAGATATCCGGCGCATAGGCGAACTCGGGCTCCAGCGGCCGCAGTTCGGTATGCACGAAGTCGGCGACCGCTTGGCGCAAACTCTCTTCTTCAGCCGACAAATGAAAATTCATGGCGCGACGAAATCTCCCACCGCCCCTTTATCAC
Source organism: Thermodesulfobacteriota bacterium (assembly GCA_041749055.1). Taxonomy (GTDB): domain Bacteria; phylum Desulfobacterota; class Binatia; order UBA9968; family UBA9968; genus DP-20. Next base: position 1,062 of record JBGTCC010000369.1, read on the forward strand.
AGCTTGCTCGGACAAAAAAACAGTAAACAAGCATTGACCGTCGATTCGCCCCTGTGTTAATCCGATCAGCTATCGAAACATTGCCGTTATGCGCCGGGAAAGAGGTTCTGGAGGTTTGATGTCCGCTGTCAATCTGACCCACGTCAATATCATCGACGCCGACGGCCATGTGCTCGATCGCGACGCCGATCTGCGCAAGTTTATTGCCGAACCGTTCTGCCGGCGCCGGGGATCGCTCTTGCCGAGCGATGTTTGGGATTCCAGCATGTATGGCAAACTCGACACGCCGAACCCGGACCTGCCCACCCGGCTGCGCGATATGGATACCGAAAAGATCGATATCTCGGTGCTGTTTCCCACCGGCGGCTTCAGCGTCACCCAGTTGCCGGAGCGAGATTACGCCGCCGCCTTCTGCCGCGGTTACAACGATTGGATCGCCAGCGTCTGCGCCGAAAGCCCAAGACTGAAAGGCGTCGCCCTGGTGCCGTTTCAGGATGTCGATGCCGCGGCTAAAGAAACCCAGCGGGCCATCGGCGAGCTCGGCCTCGCCGGCATTACCGTCGGCACCTTCGGCATGAAGGAACATCTCGGCCAACCGATGTATTGGCCGATCTACGAAGAGCTGGAAAAAATGAACGTGCCCTTACTGGTGCACAACTCGCGTCAGGGTCCGGCCGGCGAAATCCGCTTCGATACCTTCTTATTTCGTCATACCGTTGGACGGCCCTTCGAAACTTTGCTAGATTGCGCCGCATTGGTTTACGGCGGCGTGCCCGAGAAATTTCCCGAGCTGCGCATCGCCTTTCTCGAGTGCGGCTGCGGCTGGGTGCCCTACTGGATGGACCGCATGGACGAAGAATGGGAGAAGCGCCAAGCGGAAGCACCGCTGCTCAAGAAAAAACCCAGTGATTATATTACCGGGGGCAACTGGTTTTTCGCCGCCGAGCCGGATGAGAGCACCGTACCGTTTTGTGTGGAAATAGTCGGCGAAAATGTGATTGTGTTCGCCTC
>JBGTCC010000370.1:0-5093 GCA_041749055.1 Thermodesulfobacteriota bacterium
TTTGCATGAACGCGACATCCTTGTGGGCTTCGAGCCCGTGTTTGCCAAGAAACCTGCGCATGCCGAAATCGGTGGCCGCGCCAAAGCGCGAAACACCGATGGTTTTGCCTTTGAGGTCGGCGACGGATTTTACCTCCGGAACGGCCATCACGTAGAAGGGCACGATATTCACCGTTGCGCCGATCGCCACCAGGTCGCCGCCTTGGAGCCCCGAGTCGGCGATCACCTGGCTGTTTTGCGCGCTGATCACGATATCGCCGGCGAGCGTCGCTTTGGCCGCCACCGGCGAACTGGCGATATACATAGTGTCGACGTTCAAGCCTTCTTCCTTGTACAACCCAGCATCGTTCATGATCCAAAACGGCGCATTGAACGCGCTCACCGCGGTCCAGGCGATGACCAGCTTCTGTGATGCCGCGGGAGCCGCGTTTGCAATCAGCGGAACAAGCATGAATGTGCAAAGCTGTATCCAACCACGAACAAGATTATCCATCACGGCACCCTTCCCCACAGTTTCACGAAGAAGCCTTCATCGATCAGTTCCTGCACCAGACTGTTATCGTAGAACTGTTCCGGCTTGGCGCTACAGTGGTACCGGCACCTCACAGCGCTGTCAAGCCAAGCAAGAGTTCCCTTGAAATGACCCGACCGCTGTCCTATGGTCCCGGCTGAAACCAATCGGACGGACCATGAGCATAACAAACAAAGCTGCAATCGTTGGCATCGGCGACACACCGACGGATCGCTTGGGCTCCAAGCCCGGCGAGCCACGCAAGTCGAGCGCCGAATATTTAGCCTGGGCCATGCATCTCGCGTTGGCAGACGCCGGCTTGAGTCTCAAGGATTTCCAGGGACAAGGTCTCGGCGTGACGATTCCCACGGCGTATCCGCAGCCGTTCTGGCCCGAAGAAGTCAGCGAGATTCTCGGCATCACGCCGGGCTTCTTGCTCGGCGGCGCCACTGGCGGCGCCGGTGCGGTGTCGCTGATGGGCGGCATGAGCGCGGCGATCAACTCGGGACTGATCGATCTCGCGCTGGTGATCGGCGCGGCTGCGCCCTTCTCCGAACATTGGGGCGGCGGCATTCAGCCCGGCGACATGCGCGATTGGGAAATCCCCTACGGCACCATGGGGCCCAATAGTAAAATCGCCATGGTCATGCGCCGGCATATGCATGAATACGGCACGACCCTCGACCATCTAGGCAAGATCGCCGTCACGGCGCGCTATCACTCAAGCTTGAACCCGCTCGGCTACCTGCGCTCGCCGATGACTATCGATGATTATAAAAATTCCCGCTTGGTCGCCGATCCGGTGCGTTTGTTCGACTGCGTGATGCCGGCCAATGGCGGCAAGGCTTATATCTTGGCCTCGCCTGAGCGCGCCAAAACATTGCGCAAGAAACCGGTGTGGGTCAAAGGCTTCGGCGAACGCAGCAATCCCTCCTACGGCCCGCGCGCCGGTTCCGATGCTCTCATCATGGGCGTCAAGGACGCCGGCCGAGTCGCCATGGAGATGGCCGGGGTAAAACACAAGGACATTAATTTTTTGCAGCTTTATGACGACTACGTGATCGTGGTGTACTTGCAGATCGAAGACTTGGGCTTTTGCCAGAAAGGCGATCTTAAATTCTTCGAGAACACCGACTTTACTTTCAAAGGCCAACTGCCGATCCAAACCGGCGGCGGCATTATCAACTGCGGCCAGCCTTCCACCGCCGGCGGCGTGCATCATATTTTAGAAGGTGTGCGCCAGTTGCGCGGTGAAGGCGGCGAGCGCCAGGTGCCCAATGCCAAGATCGGCTTGATCTCAGGCCTGGGCGTGCTGCCCTACGGCAAGAATCTCGGCTGCTGTGCCGTGTCGATATTGGGCAACGAACTGTAGAGATATAAAAACCGTTCGTGCGGAGCATGTCGAAGCGCGAACGCGGCGAAAAGAATAAAACCATGGCTGAACTAGACGTAAGAAAACCCCTGCCGGCGATCACCAACGAAGCGAAAGCCTTTTGGGACGCGGCGGCGCAACAGCAACTTTCCATCCAGCGCTGCCAAGATTGCCGTGCCTGGGTCTGGACCCCGCGCCCGTCTTGTAACGAATGCGGTAGCGAAAAAGTCGAGTGGACGCCGATGAGCGGCAGGGGCGAAGTCTATTCGTTCACGGTCATCCGCCAGGTTGTCGGCCGCGCCGCATCGAAGGCCTTCGAGCCCGACATCCCCTACGTCATCGCCTGGGTCGACCTCGACGAAGGCCCGCGCTTGATCACCAACGTTATTGGTTGCCCTGTGGAAGACGTGAAACTGGGAATGAAGGTAACCGTGCAGTTCGAGAAGGCGTCGGAAAAAATATGGCTGCCCAAATTCAAACCGGCGTGAGTGGGAGTTACTCGCCAAGCCACCAGCGGTTGAAGTCACGCGCGCCGTGGAGAAAACCGAGAATCACCGCCTGGGACTCAGTGACCTCGTAGACTAAACGATAGCGACCGACGAAGAGTTCTCGCACCGTAGGATCTTCAAGTTCCGGCACCATCCCTCCCCGTTCCGTAAATCTATCCAAAGACTCGGCGACCACCAGCAATTGCTCTAACAACTCTAGCGCATTTTGGGGTGAGTCCTTGGCGATGTAGGCAATGGCATCGTCCAAACCCTCGCGCGCTCTTCGTGTCCAAACTATCTGCCGGCGCCTTGCTGCCATTTACTGCGAAGCTCTTGCGCAACCTGTTTGTGGGTCAACGTTTTGCCATCCCTAGCGTCACTGCGCCCCTGCTCGATTTCATGGAGCACATACAGGTGGTACAAAACTTCATCGAGACTGCAGTTATCCGGCAAGCGGTCGAGTAATTCCCTAACGGTCTGTTTCGCTTCCATGGAATAATGCTACACGATTGAGATCGCTTCAGCCAGTACGATGCTATCAATGACTACTGATCACAATGCCACACTCTTCGCAGCGATACCGCACCCCATTGCCGCCTGTCGGTGCGAGTTCCTCAAAATCGAAATTCTTAGCGCCGCTGCTATCGAAACACTCTGGGCAGTGACCATCGCCCAATTCCTCGGCGGCCAGGGTCAGATGGCAGCGGCGGCAGCGCATGGTGCTTTTGCGCTCGGCGAGCAGTTCTAAAGTGGAATGTTTGCAATCCGCCATCGCCGCGCAGGGTTCCTCAGTTATTGGCAGCCACCGCCACTAGCTCTAAAACCTGCCAGCGGGCATAACAGGATTCCAACTCGCTTTTAACCGCTTCGATTCGGGCCATGGTCGCGGTTATCTTTTCGTTGCCCTGGCGGTAAAACTCCGGCTCGGCCATGCGCGCGTTGAGCTCCGCCTGCTCTGCCTCGAGGGCTTCGATTTTCTCCGGCAACGCGATCAATTCACGCTGCTCTTTGTAACTGAGCTTGCGCGGCTTTTCAGTTCGCTTGTTTTCAGCCGGCGGCGGAGTCGCGACGCCATTGGCGCGCTTCCTGATTGCACCGGGTGCGTCGGGAATTTGCCGCTGGTAGCGCGCCCAGTCTTCGTAGCCGCCGGCGTATTCGGTGAACCTGCCGTCGCCTTCAAAGACCAGCGTGCTGGTGACGACATTGTCGAGAAAGGTGCGATCGTGGCTGACCAACAGGAGCGTGCCTTCATATTCGGACAAGAGTTCTTCGAGCAGTTCCAAGGTATCGACATCGAGATCGTTGGTCGGCTCGTCGAGCACCATCAGATTGGCCGATTGAGTAAATAGTTTCGCCAACAGCAAACGGTTGCGCTCGCCGCCGGACAGCGCGCTCACCGGTGAGTCGATGCGCTGGGGCGGGAATAAAAAGTCCTTCAAGTAGCCGATCACATGGCGCGAGCGGCCGCGCACGGTGACGATATCCGAATCGCTCAGGTTCTCGCGCACGGTTTTTTCCGGGTCGAGGGTGCGGCGGTGCTGATCGAAGTAGGCCACCTGCAGCCGGGTGCCCAACAACACTTCGCCGGTGGTCGGCGCCAGCTCAGCCAGGATCAATTTGAGCAACGTGCTCTTGCCCGAACCATTGGGGCCGATGATGCCGACACGGTCGCCGCGCATTATTCTCGTCGAGAGTTCGCGAATGATCGCATTCTCACCATATTGAAAACCGACCCGGCGCAGGTCGACGACCAGCTTACCCGAGGACGCGCCGGCGTCGAGAGTGAAACGCGCCTTTCCCTGGGCATCCAGGCGGTCGGCTTTTTCTTTGCGCAGCGCTTGAAGCTCGCGCACCCGGCCTTCGTTACGAGTGCGGCGAGCCTTGACCCCCCGGCGAATCCACACCTCTTCCTCGGCGAGCTTTTTGTCGAACTTGGCCGACGCCCGTTCCTCAATCGCCAAAAGCTCGTCTTTTTTTTGTAAGTAACGATCGAAATCGCCGGGAAACGACATGAGCTTGCCACGGTCGAGCTCGACGATACGTGTCGCCAAGCGCCGGACCAAAGTCCGGTCATGGGTAATGAACATGGCCGCGCCTTGGTAATTGAGCAGATATTTTTCCAGCCAATCGATGGCATTGATATCCAGGTGGTTGGTCGGCTCATCGAGCAGCAACAAATCGGGCTCACTGGCGAGTGCGCGGGCAAGCATCACCTGGCGGCGGATGCCGCCGGAACAATCGGCGAGCCGCTTGTCCTCAGGCAAATTCAATCTTGTCAGCACGGTTTCGACTCTTTGTTTGATGTTCCAGCCGCCCAGGGTCTCGATCCTGGCTTGCAAGCGCGCCAGTTGCAGCAACGAGTCGCGATTCGCCAGCTGACTACCATGGGTAAGATTGTGATATTCCGCTAATAGCGCGCCGATCTCACCGATGCCGCCGGCGACGACTTCGAAAACCGTCTGGTCGGTGTCGGGCGGCACTTCTTGTTCCAGGTGCGCCACGCGCAACGACTCGGCGCGCCAGATTTCGCCCTCATCCGGCAACAGCTGCTCCGCGATCACGCGAAACAGCGTGGTCTTGCCGGTACCGTTGCGCCCGACCAAACAGACCCGTTCGCCGGCGTCGATCTGAAAACCAACCTGAGACAATAATGGAATATGGCCGTAGGCGTGGGAGATGTTATCGAGGCGAAACAGAGGCATGCTTGGATATGGTTTCCTAT
>JBGTCC010000371.1:0-8841 GCA_041749055.1 Thermodesulfobacteriota bacterium
GCGCTTGGCTAGGGTTTCGTCGAGGGATGCCGCGTGAGCAAACGTCGTCAAGTGCAAAAAGCTGGCAAACAAAGCGGCAATGACCGCTGCCGCGCTCCGAACCTCCTCTCCCTTGACGGGAGAGGATTGAGAGCTTGCCCCGGACGTGATCCGGGGTGAGGGTGCCGGATCGAACTCCCCTCTCACCCTAGCCCTCTCCCGCAAGGGGAGAGGGTATCGGAACCGGGGAGATGGTGAGCGACTCGAATGAAATGCCAGCGTGGAACAAATACTTATCAGTTTCATGGCAAACCTCAGTTAGCGGCGCGGACTTTGACGACGTAGTAGTTGAGCGGGCCTTTGACTTCCTTGAACCAGTGCGGCGTGTTGTGCGGCACAATGATCACATCGCCTTTCGTAATGGTGCGTCTCTCGCCGCCTTTGACGTCCCTGCCGCGGATCTCTTCGGGCTCGATGTTTTTGCCGCCGACGAGGGTGCCGCCGGTGACCAAGTTGGCACTGCCTTCGAGCATGTAGATGATATCAGTGTCTTTGGCATGGACTTCGACGATGCCGGGCGCGTCGCGATGGCTGGCGTGAACTTTATAGTTGGCGATTTCGAGCAGCGGCATGCCCTTCTCAAACGCTTTGTTCACCTGAGCCGCGGGGAAGTAGGCGACCTTGGGCGCGGCTGCTTTCGCCATCGAACTGTCGGCGGCGAACGCCAACACGCCGGCCTTGGCGATGTCTTCATCTTCCTGCGGCGTGTTGCCGCTGACGCCGATGGCGCCGATGGTTTTGCCGTCGACGTTCAGCGGCAAGCCGCCTTGGAGCGGCGTTGCGCCGGGTAGCACCAGAGACGCGATCCGGCCATTCTTTATCTGCTCTTCGAAGTCGCGGCTCGGCCGGCGGAAGATCGCCGCCGTGCGCGCCTTGCCGATGCCGACATCGACACTGGCGACCTGGGTGTCGTCGAGACGTTTGACGATCAGCGGGTATCCGCCCTCGTCAACCACGACGATGACTACCGTGGCGTTGCGTTTCTTGGCTTCGATTTCGGCGGCAAGGGCGATCTTTTCCGCCGCCGCGAGCGTGAGAATCTTTTTCTCCGAAAGCTGCGCCGAGCTCATGGACGGCGCGATCAGCGCGAATAACACAATCAAGATAAGCGCTTTGAGTTGCATACCTACTCTCCTTGATCCGAACCCTTGAGATTTTGAACCCTTCGATTGACTCAGGGCAGGCTCTTGAACCTTTGAACGGTTCGTTGCTTAGCGCAGCGCCGCCGCGCCAGCCATAGCGAGATCTTCATCTTGCTGGGCACTGGAGGCGCCGCTGACGCCGATGGCGCCGACGATCTGGCCGTCGACCATGATCGGCACGCCGCCTTGCAGCGGCGTAAAATCATTCAGCGAGGTCATGGCGGTGCGCCCCTTGTTGATGATGTCTTCAAAAGTTTTTGTCGGTCGTTTGAACAGCGCCGCGGTGCGCGCTTTACCGATGGAAATATTAGCGCCGGCGGCAAAGGTGTTATCCAAGCGCTCGACCGCCATCAGGTTCCCGCCCTCGTCGACCACCGCGATGGCCGCACCGGGAGCATTTAACTTTCGCGCTTCGGCGACCGCTCCGGCGATGACTTTCTTAGCGCCCTTCAGATTGAGGCCGGTTCTTGCCTCGCTCTGGGCATGGGCGTTGGAAGACGCGAGTGCGAAGAACAAACCGAAAGTGGCTGATAGATACTTCATGACACCTCCTATAGATAAATCTTTGAGAGAGAATACCGGCCAGGCCTTGAACGGGGAGAGGCGAGCCCGGCCTCCCACCGCTGGGTGGCAGCATTACATGACGGGCTTGTCGAAACCGGCTTCGCCCAGATTGCCCTCGGCAAACGCACACCGGATCACGACCCGCCGCTCTTCAGCATCATCTCTGCGGCGTAGAGCGGGCCGCTGAACAGCAGACCTGCGCCCAGCGCCACAGCCAAGAATGGGTCGTGTCGTTTAGTTTTATCATGCATCGTTTTTTCTCTTTTGGGTTGTGGCTTCATGAGCGATTTGCCAGTTAGATGCAGCGAAGGTGAAATGAGATGCGAGAGCGGGAACGGCAATGCACAACGGAAAATGGCTAATGCAAAATGGCTGCACCCTTACGATGACCGTGGGTGCAGCCTTCTGCCTTCCGACTGGTGACTTCTGTCTTCTTGCTATGTGAATTGCGGCACGGCGGCTTCGGCCCAGCGCGGCCGAACGCCGGCGATATCGAGGGATGCCATCACGCGCTTCGGTTCGCCGAGATCGTTCCAGCGTACGCCGGTGACTTTCAAGACCGCCAGCCGCTCGGGTTTGAGCGCCAACACTTGATGGGAAAAGTTAACATCGGCGAGACGGCTGTAGAGCAAGTCGATCGCTTTCGCCTCAGCGGTTGTGCCGAATAGCAGGGTCAGGGCGGCAAAGGAGCGATAGAGTTCGGGGATCGCGCTCCCGATGATGTCGAGCAGCGCTTGCGCCGAGGCGACCATGACGAAGCTGTTCCACAGGCAACCGCGCAGCTGCAAGACCTGGGCGAGCATCTTGTTGGGTTTTTCCCAGAAGCGGCGCACGCCAAATACTTTCGCTTGGCCGTGGATAGCTTTCGCCGGTTCGATCCAGCCGTATTCCACTTCCGGGCTTTCGGGATCGAGACCGAGCAGTACGATAAGGTCGCGCCGTGCGGCGGCGGTGTCGAGGGCGGTGCGGATCTGCGCCATGAACTTTACGTCATCGGAGATATAATGATCGGAAGGGAAGAACGCGACGATGGCCTGCGGGTCTCGCCCGGCGATGCGTAGCAGGCTATATAAAATCGCCGGCGCGGTGCCGCGGTTGCTTGGCTGCGTGACCAGATTAGCCGCCGGCTCGTCTCTCAGCATCGGCCGATAAAAATTCTCGTGGGCGCGGTTGACGACATACAGTGTGCGCTCCCGCGCCAGTTCCAACGCGGCGCGGTCTTGGGTTTCTTCCAGCAGCGCGCCGCGGCCGAGGACCGAACAAAACTGTTTGGGCCGGTCGTCGCCGGCGATATGCCGGGTGAGAGATTTCAGCCGGGTGCCGTCGCCGCCGGCCAGTATCACCGCCCACTCGTTGTCGCGCGCTCCGGTCGATGTGTTCTGTTCTCGTGACATCATGGTTGTACCTTCAATTCGATTAGCGAGATTATAAGCTCGCATGGTTACCCTTGGGTTTCGTCGCTGTGAATTTCGATCGCTTCGGAGGGTTGCGCTCTTGGACGGCGGAGATCCGGCATGAGATGCATCGGTGTGGCAGAGGCTCAATTCCCGCCTCCACCATCGGAGCCGCCGCCCCGGCGCCCTTCATCGCGCCGCGCTCGATCGATTTCTTCGTCGAATTCTGCGCCGAGTTGTGCCGCCGCCGTAGCCAATTGGGAATTGTCTAGTTTAGCGGCCAGTGCGTGCTTCACTGCGCTGCGGATGTTCATTCCAGGGTCCCAATAAAACCCATACACCCGGTCCATGTTGATATAATCGAGCGTGTCGCCGATCGCTTTGAGACCGGTCTCGACTTCGTTGCGGCCACGCTCACCGTCACCCTTTCGCAGCAAAGTGAGGCCGAGGTAGAGATGCGCCAGCGGATCGTCCCGGTCGAGGCTCACCGCTCGCTCCAAAGCCTGGCGTGCTTCGTCATCTCTGCCGCTTTCGTAGTAAGCACGGCCGAGCAGGCTCAACACTCCTACGCGAACCCGGTAGGGGGTTTGGTAGTTTGGTTGCAAATCCGCCGCCCGCTTTAGGTAGCCGATGGCATCGTTTGGACGGCCGGTTTGTAGCGCGTTGCGGCCCGCCAGCACGTCGATGGCGACACCACTGCAGCCGGACAGGTAAATGAGTGCCGATAGACAGGTTGGCGCTATGAGTTTGGTTACTTTCATCGACAACCCTCCCTGTGGTTTTCCGAACGCTGTCTCTTTTCTTGCCTTTAGACTGCCGGCTTGCCGCAGAAGATGCAGCGTTTGGCATTCTCATGATGAAGCTTGGCGCATGCCACACCGGACGCGCCGCGGCGCCGCATGTAGACCTCGGCAGCGGACAGCATGCCGATTACTGGCGCTGTGAGATAAACCCACAGAGCGGTCCATGAGTTCCCGGCTAGCGCCGAGGCGAAAGTACGCGCCGGATTCATGCTCATGCCCGAGATCGGCGCTTCGACGGTAATGTAAGTTGCCACCAATGCGCCGGCGCACAGGCCAGTAAGTTTGTGCAGCTTCGGATTGTTCGAGACATGCAGAATTACAGTCATCAATAGGAAGGCGATGACAATCTCAGCGCCGAAGGCAGCCAGCGCACCATCCTCGCCGGGCCTGGTGATGACGTAATTGACCGCGCCGTGAGCCGCCCAGGGCGTCAATAGAAGAGCCGCGACGATCGCACCGAATGCGCCGCCGATAAATTGTCCGACGATGTAGAAGCCGGCGTCCCACTTGGCGACTTTACCGAGCCGGAAAAACGTCACAGTTGTCGCCGGATTGATATGGGCGCCTGACTGTTTGCCCCAGGGCGAGTAAATGATCGCGGCTGCTGTCGTGCCCATGGCCAAGCCCATTAAGAAACGACGCATTGTAGAGTTAGTAATCGTTTGGTGTACGGCAGACGATGGATGTTCGAGCAGGGTGCCGAAGCTGAATGCCGAGATCATGAAAAGTCCCAGGCAGGCGGCTTCGATTAGATATTCCGGCCAGTGGTGTTTGAGAGCTTTCGTCATACCTTATTGGATGGCGCAGCGGCATTGAATGGTGCGGATGATGGTGTTCGTGCTCGTAGCTCGTGCTCATTCGGATTCACGAACACGACCACCAGCACGAGCCACGATTAGTTCAGCTCAATGACGTTTTTAATCCCGGTGGCCGTGCCGAGCAGCAGCTCGCGATGGTCGGTTATGCCGACGCGGCTGGTGATTAACGATTTCACCGCCTCGGGCCAGGCTTTGTTGAAAGTCTGCAAGTCGCGGATCGCGGCTTCGAAAGTTTCGCGGCCGGCGTTGACCGTGCCGAAAACGACTTGGTTCTTGAGCACGAGGTTGCGCATCATCAGATCGGTGTCGATTTCCACCGGTCCTTTGCGGCCGGGCACGCCGGTGAAAATAAAAATCCCGTTGGTGCCTAGGTATTGCATCATGTCGAAGGCCAGGCGCGAGGCGCCGGTGGCTTCGTAAACCAGATCGACGTTGCCAATTTCGGCTGCTAGCTGTTCAAGCGAGTGAGTCTGCGCCGAGCGGTATTGCGCGCCGATCATTTCGAGCACCGCGCATTTGGGATTGGGAGCGGGTTCGCGGGCATAAACGTAGGTGTCGAAGCCGGCGTTGACCAACGCCATGGCGCCTAGCAGTCCAACCGGACCGGCGCCGAGCACCACCGCTTTATGACATTGAGCTTGTGCTTTTCCGGGAACCACCGGGCAACTCCAGGGGAGCCGTCGCTGGATGTCCCAGACTTGCGCCAAACCTTTCTCAGCAATGGTCAGCGGTTCGACCAAGACGGCGATGTCGCGCAAACCGACGGGAACACGATTCATATAAATTTCATCGTCGATGACGTAGGGGGCCATGAATCCATGCTGTTCTTTGATGCCGCGCTCAGTGAAGTCGCCGGTGAAGCAAAAGTCTTGGCGGCTCGACCGGCAGGCTACGCAATCAACGTGCGGACAGGGACGACGCACCATCGGCACGACCAGGTCGCCGACTTTGACCCGCGTGGCCTTGGCGCCGACTTTGACGACTTCGCCGAGGGACTCATGACCGATCACCAAATTCGCCATGCCCGCCGGCGGCGTGCCGTATTCGAACGCACAAATCTCCCGGTCCGTGCCGCAGACGCCGGCTTCGAGCATGCGCAGTTTGACATCGGTGGGGGATGATAGTTTGGGCTCGGCAATGTCGATCAGAGAAACCTGTTTACTGGATGGCGTGACGGCGATGGCGCGCATGATATTCTCCTCTGTTCGCGAAACACCAGACTGTCATCTCGATTGGCAAACACGCTTGGGTACGAAGGCGTCGCGATCCGACGGCTTGAGCTTTCGGTTTGTTAGATGAGCGGGGCGCGGAAAAGGTTGCGGCTTCAGCGCCGCAGCCGGGCAGTTTTATCGCGAGCGCGGCAACTGCAAATGCGGCGGCCGCTGGTCGTTCAGGCGCCCTCGCAAAAAGCTTCGGGTCATTTCAATGGTCTTTTTGTAGGTTGCCAAAAATGCGCCGCAGTCTCGGCAGGCGCCGAGGTGTGCTTCGAAGGCCAGGCGCTCGGCTTGCCTGAGATCGTTGGTCAGATAGTCGCTGATCAGATCGACTTCGTCTCGACAGGCAGCTATGGCGCGGTTAGCGCTGCGATTTTTCCCGGCTCGTTTGCAATTCATGGTTGCATCCTGCGCGGCGAACGCACTTTTCTTCCTGGCGTGCCAGAATTTCGTCGTTTCGGTTCGCGAAATACTCCGTCGCAGCAAAGCGCCTCTCTAGGCCCAAGACGCGCCGCGTCGGCCGAAATTGCCGCGCCGCAGCGGGCGAGTCGGTTTGCCGCTGGTCAGACGAACCGGCGCCAACGCCCGGCCGAAGCGAACCCGGTATGAGGAAAAAATGTTTGCCAGGCTTTCCATCACCAAGGCATCGTCCTTGGTCTGGCTGGTGAGTGCCTGCAAGATCTCCAGCAAACTGGTCTTGATAGTCAGGCTTTTCGATTGGCTGATGGCATTGCCATTGGCTCGATTAGATTTCACGTCGGTTCCCCTTTCTCCATGCTCAGAGACCTAGATGCGCCTGGAGCGAAAAAAGTTGCAGAAAAGTCTCCATCGGAATCATTTATTGTTTACGCCGCGGTCGCGAGCAGTTTGGCTGTGGGTTGCTTTAGTCGCTCGCAGGCCCTTCCTTGGCGCAGCGCAGGCAAACCGCATTATCGATGATCTCGCTGCAAATCCGCGCCACCGCCTGATCGCCCCAACGAGCGCTACAGCGCTCGCATTTCATAATCTTTCCTGATCTTTCGCATGCTTTCGGCAGCCACTAATTGCTTATGCTCCTTGAGGAAATCCCGGCGCGCCTGGAACCAAGTAGATTTCGGCCACTCCCAGCGCTGGTGCGGCAGGTCGTCCTCGTCGTAGTAGCCGTCGTTGACCGGGCTTTGGATAAAAATGGCTTCCCAGGCGTTCATCGTCATTTCTCCTCGTCTATATCTTCTACGTTTCAGCTCTTGCAGCGGATGGGTCGAGAACTTTTGTCGATTAGACGTATGGGGAGAAAATTTGGTTGCAGGGGGTTGAGTGGGCGGCGCTCAGAGCGGGCCTTTCCAGTGAACTTGGATGGGCCTGTTCAGAGGTGACAACCGGCAGGCGAAGCGGGGGTTACGCCGCCATTGGAGAGACGAGTAGAAAACTATCGCGTTGACTCTCGGCGCAGCTTATTGCGCAGAAAGTCAAGCACGTTGTCGCGCACCTTGGGCGGAATCTCTTCGGCGCGTAAGGTCGCGGTGGTTTGGACGGTCTTTTTATAGGTATGGACAAAGCTGACGCAGTCCGGACAGATACTCAGATGTTTAGAAAACTCTTGTTTCACCGTCGGGCGCAGCTTGTCGGTCAAATAATCCGCGAGCAGATCGGTGATCTGTTTACAGGTTTTCGCCGACAACGGGCGGCGCGGTGTTCTTGCTTTAGGCATCGATCACTCTTTCGTTAGGCTGCGGAGTAGCCGAATTGCGCGGCCAGCTTGCCGCGCAGAAATAGCCTGGCACGGTGCAGCCGGGTCTTGACCGCAGAAACCGTTAAGCCGGTGGCGTCGGATATTTCCTTGTCGGACAAGCCTTCAAGATCGCTCAAGACGATGACAGTTTTGTCGGTTGGCTTCAATTGTTCGAGGGCTTTGGCGAGCAGTTCCTGGGTTTCGTTCCTGGCATATTGCTCGTCGAGGGTATCCGACCAGTCGACCACCGGGCGCACCGCATGGTGGCCGTCGTCCTGGAATCTGGGCAGGAATTCCGCGTACTCGGTCTCTTTTTTGGCCTTTTTGCTGCGGCGGATACGGCCGAGCGCGGCGTTGACTGTCAGGCGATAGAGCCAAGTGGAGAACTGCGAGTTGCCTTGAAACGAATTAGCCTTGCGGAAGGCGGTGAGAAAAACATCCTGGAGCACCTCCTCGGCGTCGGATTGATCGTTCAGAATGCGCCGGGCGACGTTGTAGAGTTTGCCGGAATAAAGCTTGAAAGCCTGCTCCAGGGCGGCTTGGTCGCCGGCTTGAAGCCTGGCCACGAGATCGACCTCATCAGCCGCGCAGCCGCGGGCATTTTGGCGGCGAGCGGCGCTTGGTCTGACCCGCTCCCTCTGATGACCCAAGGGCGCGGCCGATGTCGGCATGCTAGGACGCTGAGTGGTTTGTTTTTCTAAGATCTGCATGATCCCTCCCCGTCGAATGTCTCGCAGTGCATTACTCATTGCCGATTTCGTTGCTCATGTTTTCCAGGAGCATCTCGATAAATGGCGAGCAATTAATGATTCGCAAACTTTCACTGCGCAGGTTTACCAGCTCGCGTGCTATTTGACCGTTCATATACTCGACGCCAGCCATATCGAGGATGACGATTCGTTCGCTGCCGTCGCGATGAATTGCGCACGCCTGAGTCAATTCGAGAAATGTCTCGGCGGATAAGGTGCCGTCGAGTCTCAGTCTAACGGTCTTTTCATTTTCTAAGTTATCGGTGATTTTGAGCATCGCTAGCAACCCTAATTGCCCTGGCAGGGGACTTGAGCAGCGATCGTGCCAAGAGTTTAACTACCTGAAATACTTTCGTTTTGTTATTTTAGACCAGTTCCGGGTTACGCCATTTCGTTGTGATATTTCG
>JBGTCC010000372.1:0-16034 GCA_041749055.1 Thermodesulfobacteriota bacterium
GCTCGGTTTTCGCCTTGAGCTCGTCGTCACTCAGTCGCTGGTATTCCGGCTCGAGTTTATTAATTTCATCGACATAGGGGCGGATACGTTTGATCTCGCGGTCATTTTTGCTACCGACAATCTTTTTGATGAAATCCCACATGTTAAAAATATACTCCCGAATTCGCTGGAGACTGAGGAGCCATTTGGCCGCTAAGGATCGTACTAAAATACACCAATCTGCATGGGACTTAAAGGCATTCTTGGCGCTCGCGGGAGGTTAGCGTTCGATCCGTACCGCCGACTCGACGTTCTCGCCGAGAAAGCGCCGGCCGACTTTGACGAAGCGCTCCGGCGCATCGGTAACAAAAAAACTGTGAGTTCCTTTACCCGCCTTCCGCCCGCTCGCGCGCTTCTTGAGCGCCGCCGCCACTTCGCTGGCGGTCTCTTCGGCGGAGTCGACCAGACGCACCCCCCTACCCATGAACTGGCGGATCGCCTTTTTCAGCAATGGATAGTGGGTACAACCTAATACCAACGTGTCGATGCCGCTCTGTTTGAGACTGCCGAGATACGCTTTGACGGTCATCTCGACAACCGCATTATCGGTCCAGCCTTCTTCGACCAGCGGCACGAACAGCGGACAAGCCCGGCTGTAGACCTCGATCTTCGGGTCGGCCGCTTGAAGAGCACGGGTGTAGGCGCCGCTCTGGATCGTCGCCTCGGTACCAATGACGCCGACTTTTTTGTTCTTGGTACTCTTAATCGCGCGGCGCACCCCGGGTTCGATCACGCCGATAACCGGCACGGACAGGCTTTCTTGCAAACGGCTCAGCGCGATGGCCGTGGAGGTATTGCAGGCGACTACCACCAGCTTGACACCCTTTTCGACCAGGAATTCGCTGTTCTCGAAGGAGTAGCGCATGACGGTTTCCACCGACTTGGTACCGTAGGGGGAGCGCGCCGTGTCGCCCAAATAGACCGTATTCTCGCGCGGCAATGCCTCGATGATCTGATGTAGTACGGTAAGCCCACCGATGCCCGAGTCGAACACACCTATGGCACTATCTTTGTTTATCATCGACCGCAATTTAGCTCGCCGGCGCCATCTGGTTGCCCAGCTCTTTTTCGCAGGATGGGGCAAAACCAAAAACTTGCTCCCACACTTCGCGGGATTCCATGCATAGATAAACTTTCACCGTTGGCGCGGCGCGGCGAATCCAGCTAACCATCTGGCCATACATTTGCACCCGGAGCGGCTGATAGTAACGCAGCTTGCCGTCGGGACAGAGCACCTGTTCGCCGGTGAGCAACTGGCTGCGTGGAAAGCGCTCGCGCATGGTCCGCTTCAACCCCGGCGTGTCGCGCAGGACGCCGAGGCTGACCCAGGAGAGCTTGCGCCAGTCGATGATCGCGAAGGTCTCTTCCACCATGGCATGATAATCGGCTTCCCAGCCCGGATATTCGATCATCGGATCGAAATGAAAGCCTAGCCTGTAGCCGGCAGCCTGGACGCGCTGTGCCGCGTTCAAGCGCTCGGTCAAGGAAGCGGTTGCATGCTCATCGGCATCGATCACCCGCTGCGGATTCATCGACCAGCCCACCACCACCCGCCCCTTGGGATCGAGACCGAGCAAGCTGTCGACGCAGTCGCTCTTGGTCTTGAGCTCCAAGAGCACATTGGGTTGCTCGGCAAAGTAGGGCAAAATCTCCCGCACCATGCCGGTATACGGCTCCAAGGCCAAACTATCGGTGATTTCGCCTGTGCCAATGCGGAAAAACACGCCGCGATGCTTTTTCAGCGTCGCGTCAACTTCGTCGATCAAGTCGCCGACATTGCTGAAGACCTTCAGCGCAGAGTTATCGGCCAAGTACTCTTGCAAATAACAGTAACTGCAATCCATCGGACAGTTGCTGGCGAAGTTGATGACGAAATAGTTGCAGCACACCTGTCCTTCGCTGCCCGGACATTTTTTCAAAAATTCGCCTTTGTGCTTGGCTAGGTAGAGCTTTTTCTTGGCCGAGCCGAAGGAGTCGCTTACCCCGCCGGCGCCGCCGTTCGCTGCGGCAATGTCATCGACAAAGCGAAACGGCACCAGCGGCAAAGTGCGCCGTAAGTTTTGGTAGATCGGGCTCCCCTCGGAGCCGCGCTCAACGATCACTTCTTCGGGCGGTAAATTTTTCATTAAGTTTTCCGTCAACTACACTAAGCGTTTTTCGGGCTCTTCGCGGTAACGCCCAACAGCGAAAAGATCTCGTAAGTAGAACTCGTCTCGGCCGCGGTCGCCAATTTTTCAGCCAGCCGTTTAAAATCCTGCTGGTTGGTCACGCTAAACTCAATCTGCAACCTGCCGCCCTCCAAGCCCGGCGCTACCGTCACGCGAATTTCGGGTTGAAGCTTAAGCGCGCGAATTTTGGCGTGAATTTCATCTTCGGCTTGGGCCAAGCGCGGGAAGCGCAATCGTCTGAGGCTTTCCTTGATTCTTTTCACCTTGTCGGCACGGCCGAGGCGCGGATCGGTAGCGATATCGTCGATGACTTTGCCGGCGAAGATTGCCGCCATGGTTAAGCCGTCGCGCAAGGCGATTTCCTCGCTCCAATCCATCAAGTCGCGCAGATTATTTTCGCCGATCTTGAGATCCAAAGCCAGCTTTGCCAGCACGCCGCGATCCGCCACCGGCCAACTAAGCCATCGGGCCAGCGTCCGCGGATGAAAGCCCTTCGCCGCCGCGAAACTTCGAAAACCACTTTCCGACATCGCTGATCTCCTCGGCAAATTCGCTGAGCATCGCTCGATAGCGATCAGCGTCCGCCGCTTTGCCGCGCTTGCGCGCCCCATGGTCGAGCACAGCCAGCTTATTTTGCCAAACCCGCAACACCGCGCGGCGCTGTTGGCCGGCGATGCCGGCGCGCAAAAGCTTTTGCAGCG
Organism: Thermodesulfobacteriota bacterium; assembly: GCA_041749055.1. Classification (GTDB taxonomy): domain Bacteria; phylum Desulfobacterota; class Binatia; order UBA9968; family UBA9968; genus DP-20. The sequence goes on from JBGTCC010000372.1 coordinate 2,909, forward strand.
CCGCCACCCGATAGCGGTCCATGCCCCACACCGAATGAGACAGCTGGTCGTCGTGTCCGCCATGCTTGACGACCAAAGCCTGTTCGATCAGCGGCACCGGAAAATCACGGGCGATACGCAACCAGAGGTCATAGTCTTCGCAAACCGGCAACGACTCATCGAAGCCGCCGCTGCGGTCGAACAACTCCCGGGTCATCATCGCGGCGGACGGACTGACCAAACAGAGTTCGAGACTGCGCTCAAAAATATCTCCCGACGGCTTGCGATGCTTGAGCTTTGGATTGACGCGTACACCATGGCGAATCCAGACCTCGTCGGTTTGGCAAATCTGCACTTCAGGATGGGTCGCCATGAAAGCCGCTTGCACTTGCAGCTTGTCGGGCTGCCAGAGATCGTCTGAATCGAGAAACGCGATCAACCGGCCGCGGCTTTGGCGCACGCCCAAGTTTCGCGCCGCCGACACCCCGCCCCTATCCTGATAAAAGTAGCGTAACTGCGACCCGACTTTTGCCAGCTCCGTCGAGGTCTCATCAGTCGAGCCATCATCAACAACGATCAACTCGAAGTCGCGATAGCGCTGGGCTAGCACCGACGCAACCGCCGCCCCCACCATCGGCCAGCGGTTATAAGTAGGAACAATTACGCTGACGGTAGGAACCACAGAGATAAGCTTATCGGGAACAACGGGAATGAGGTTCAGATGAAGCTCTCGACCTTTTTGAAAAACTGATCGGCCATCATCTTAGCAACACCGTTGAGCATACGCTGGCCGACACTGGCGATTAGCCCGCCAATCTTCGGCTCGGTGCTGTATTTGAGCAGCGTCTGGCCATCGCTCTCCTCGAGATCGATGACTACATCGCCCTGCATGAAGCCTGGCCCGCCCGAGCCCTCGCCGCTCAAAACGTAGTGGGACGGCGGTTGTTTGTCCTTGATGGCAACTTTGCCTTTGTAGGTGCCTTTGACCGACGCGACGCCGACCTTCATGACGGTTTCGTAGCGGTCCGGTGCCACCTCATTCATGGTTTCACACCCCGGCATGCATTGCGCCATGATTTTCGGATCGAGTAAGAGATCCCAGACTCGTTCGCGCGGCGCATTGAAACTGTAACTACCTTCAATTTTCACAGGAGCCCTGCCTTCTTATTTTGTTCTAATCCGAGATAATTCGCTTGCGTCCCGTGCCCGTGGCCCAGACCCACCAAGTTGGCGAAAAACATAACGTTCATCCGGTGAAAACACAACAGCGCTTACGCGAACGAGAATCCTTGTGTTTTCGCCTCAATATCGATTGAATCGCAACGTCGGCTTGTTTACACTTGATACACCGATGCCGCAGAAAATTTCACTATTCGCACTGCTACTTTTGCTCGTTCTACCCGCGGCAAGATTGGCAGCACAGGGCGACGACGGCCGCGTGACCTTTAAGAAAGCCTACTCGCTTTACACCCAGGGCAACGCGGGCCAAGCCAAAGAGCTGTTTCACAGGAGCTTGGACAGCGGCTACCGGCTCGCCGATTACAGCCTCTACTACCTGGCCCTGATCGCGTTCAAAGAAAGCAACTGGGAACAATCGCGACAGTATCTTCTGCACCTGAAACAGCGCTTTCCGCAATCGATCTGGCAAGCACAAGCGACCTTACAACGGGCCAAGCTCGACCAAGCCGAGAAAAAATTCGCCGCAGCGAATGAGATTCTGCGCCAACTGCGTAGCGACAAGTCAGTGGCGCAGGATATCGCCGATGAGGCGAGCTATTTGACAGCGCATAATCATGAGGCTCAGGGTGACTTACAACGCGCGTACAACGGCTATCAGGAATTACGCGGCAATAGTCCGACTTCGCGCTGGGCCGGCTTAGCCCGCAAGGATCAATATCGATTGCGCGAACAACATCCTGGGCAGTTCGCATTGAGTAACCTCACTGCTCTCGCCGATGAAGCCGATCGCTTGGCGCGCGAACGGCAATTGAAAGATGCCGATGCGCTTTACAAACGCATTTTGGACAGCGTCACCGAAGCGGACCAACGGCTGCGCTTTTTGACCAAGCTGGCGGCGATCCGCGGCCGAGCTGACGCGCTTCCGCTACTGGAACAGATCGCCCGCGACTTTCCTGACAGCAGCGAAGCACCCAAAGCGCTCTACCAGATCGGCCAAACGCTGTGGAATCGCCATGAAAACGGCCAGGCGTTTGAATATTTCAAGCAGCTCTTGCAGCGCTACCCCAGCAGCGCCTATGCCGATCGCGCCAACTTCGCCGCCGGCGACATCCATGAATACTTCGGCAGAAAACCCGAGGCGATCCAGCTCTACACCACGGTGCAGAAACAATTCCCCAGCAGCAGCGTGCGCGACGATGCGGTATGGCGCTTAGCCTGGCTGCATTACCGCGCTAGCGACTGGCAGACGGCGTTGACGACCTTCAAGGCGCTGGCGGCACAGGCGCGCAATGGCAGCTTCGGCACCGCTGCGCTTTACTGGCAAGCCCGCAGCGCCGAAAAGCTCGGCGAGGCCGAAAGCGCCAAACAGCTCTACCGGCAAATCTTCAACGGCGGCGAGGAGTCCTACTATCAAACCCTGTCGCAAGGGGCGCTCGAACGGCTCGGCGAGCCGGTGCAAGAAGTTAAGCTGTCTAAGCCAATCGCAGCCGCGGAAAGCGATCCCGCCATCGGCGCCGAGGCAAGCTTTCACCTAAGCCGGGCGCGCGAGCTCACCGCCCTGGGCATTCACGGCCTGGCGGTGGCGGAGCTCGATCAAGTCAACCGGCGCGCCAATCCCAAAAACTGGCTGCAGCCGCTATTAATGCGCGAGTACTTCGCCAACCATGCCTACGGGCGCAGCCTCAACCTCGCCAGCCAGTTGCCGATCTCGCAAAGCGAGCGCAACTACTATCGCTATCCATTGGCGTTTTGGGAATTGGTGCGGCAAAAGGCCCAGGAGCGGGAGCTCGACCCGCATTTGATTTTGGCATTGATCCGACAGGAAAGTCTGTTCGACCCGCGCGCCCGCTCGCCGGCAACGGCCTTGGGACTGATGCAATTGATACCGCCGACGGCCGCACGGGTCGCCAAACAGCTTGGCCTGCCGGTGCCGACCCGGGACAAACTGTTCGATCCCGAACTCAACGTCGCCCTCGGCACCCAGTATTTGAAGGATCTGCTGCAGCGCTATTCGAATAACTGGTTCAAAGCGATCGCCGCCTACAATGCCGGCGAGGCGGCGGTGGACCGCTGGGAAAGAGAAATCGTCACCGACGACATCGAGGAGTTCGTCGAGCGCATTCCCTACAGCGAGACCCGCGGGTATGTTAAACTCGTCCTGCGTAACCACCGCATCTACAAGCGGCTTTACGAACAGTAAATATTAGAATGAAACCCGCTGCTCCGCTGATCGGCATCACATCTGACCTTGCAGGCGCCGAGCGCGGAGGAACAGCCGAACCGCTCTACTTTCTCGCCCAGCGCTACGTCAAAGCGGTCGTCAACGCCGGCGCAATTGCACTCATCTTGCCGCCGACACCATCGAGCATAGCGCTGCACCGCCTGTTGGCGCGCCTGGACGGCCTGGTCTTGAGCGGCGGCAATTTCGATATCCATCCCAGTTATTACGGCGAGAAACCGCTTGCGGGTCTTGGCACGATCAAGGCGGAGCGCAGCAATTTCGAGTTGGATCTCACCGCGGCGGCACTCAAGCAGAATCTGCCGCTCCTCGGCATTTGCGGCGGCGTCCAAGCGATCAACGTCGTCCTGGGCGGCAGTCTTTACCAGGACATCGGCGCTCAAGTGGCCAACGCTCAAGAACACCAGCAAAGCAGAAAGGCTGTGAAGCGCGGCCATCGCATATCGATTGAACCGCGCACCCTGTTGCGTAAAATTGTCGGGCGCAGTGATGCCGAGGTCAATACGACGCACCACCAGGCGGTCAAGACTTTAGGCCGCGGCCTGATCGTCAATGCCGTAGCCGGCGACGGCATCGTCGAAGGCATCGAAAGCACCCGCCACGACTTTGTCATCGGTGTGCAATGGCACCCGGAACTGTTGGCGCCACGCCAGCGTCACCAGCGACACATCTTTGCAGCCCTGGTGGCGTGCGCTACCCGGCGCCGCTAGGCGGATAATCCACGCCATGATCGCCGAAGTCCTCAACGGGCAAAACTATCAAGCCAGTTGGTTCGCGGTGCCGCCTTTTCTCACCGCGAGTGTTCTTTTAGCGATGGGACTTATGGTCCGCGACCGCGAGCAACGCTCGCGCGTCAGCACGTCTTTCTGCATCATGACCGCGACGGGAGCTCTCTGGTTATACAGCTATTCGTTGATGTTTTGCGCGTTGAGTGAAACGGTCGCGATCTTTTGGAGCCAAGTCGGCCAGGTAGGTATTATTTTAATCCCGCCGGCAGTCTTTAGTTTCGCCGCGTTGTCCTTACAGTCGGACGCCAAATTGCGCCGGCGCATCTGGCTGGTCCGGCAACTGGCGATCGGCTTCACGCTTACGCTCCTCTTGCCCGACGGATTTCTTGCTGGAGTAAAGCTCCACGGCTGGGGCTACTATCCAGTCTACGACTGGTTGGGCACGGTTTTCGTCGGCTTTTTTATGCTGGTCATGGCGGTCAGCCTCAATATGTACTGGACCAGCTACCGCAACGCTCTCCCGGGGCCCGTTCGGTCGCGCAACCAGGGGCTGTTTATCGCGTTGTCCATCGCAGCCATCGGTTCGGTCGACTACCTGGCCGCCCTTGGCATGCCGCTCTATCCGTTCGGCTATCTGCCGGTGCTGGGTAGCACCCTGCTGGCCAACCGGACGATTCGCCGTTATCGGCTTGTCACCATCACCCCAGAGTTTGCCGCTAAGGAAATCATCGATGCCATGGACGACGCCCTCCTGGTCCTCGACAGCTCCGGCATCGTCCGGGTCAGCAACAAAGCCGCGCTGCGCATGTTCTCTCGCCCCGCGGTGCCGCTAAACGGTACCGATGTGCGCGCGCTTGCCAAGCTGCTTGCCCCCGACGACGCCGAACTGCCGCAACGTATGCTAAAGGGCAGCCTGCGCGAATACCCATGCACGTTGAATGGCGCAGCGGACCGCCCGACGCTGTTGAGCGTCTCGTCATTCACCATGGGCGAGCATGAGGGCGACCCGGTCGCCGCGGTGTGTATGGTGCGCGACGTCACGCAACGAAGTTTGGCCGAGCAACAGATCCAACGTCACACCGATCGCCAAGCCGCGCTTTACGAGCTAAACCTGGCAGCCTCGTCGACCCTCGACCTCGACGCGGTGCTCAACGTTTTACTGGATCGGCTCGCCCAAACGGTGCCCGCCGATGCCATGACCGTGGAGCTTTTTCGCGGTGCCGACAGTCGGTTTGCAAGAATCGCCTCGCGCGGCATCGACGACCGCGGCTGGCAATCCCGAGCGCAGAACTTAGACAGCGCACCCCATCCGGTGGTGCGCGCCAAGGCTACGGTCGTCATCTCGGACATGAGCGTGGCCGCCGACGGGCTGGACAATAACTTTTTTCTCGACGCCGGTTTCAATTACTATCTGGGGATTCCGTTGATCGCCAAGGATGACGTGATCGGCGTCCTGTCGTTCTACGCCAAGCAGCCACGCCACTACGGCGGCGAAGAACTCACCTTTCTGCGTAGTCTGGCAAGCCACGCGGCCATGGCGATCCATAACTCGGAACTATACGAGCAAACGATTCTCCAGACCCGCGAGTTGGCACAAGCCAACCAAATCAAAGAGGATTTCTTAAGCGTCATGTCGCATGAGCTACGCACACCGCTCAACGTCATCACCGGCTACACCAAGCTGGTCCAGGATGGGCTGATGGGCGCGGTGACTGCCGAACAGAACAAGGCACTGGGCAAAGTGACGCACCATGCCGACGAGTTGCTGTTCATGGTCAATAGCATCATGCACGCGACCAAGATCGAGGCGGGGATTGTCGAGGCGGAAAAGCGCCGGTTCTGGCTCAGTAGTTTTTTGGATGATCTCAAAGCCCTGTACGATTATCCCCACGGCAAAGAGATCGAGCTGCGCTGGCAATATCCCAACGACCTGCCGCCGATCGACAGCGACCAAGAGAAGCTTAAACATATCCTGCAAAATCTCATCAACAACGCCATCAAATTTACGGACGCCGGCATCGTGACCGTATTCGCCCAACCTCGCCCTGAGCGCAATGCCGTGGAATTCGGTGTCAGCGATACCGGGATCGGTATTTCAGCGAACGAACTGCCACATGTCTTCGACCGTTTTCGTCAGGCCGACAGTTCAAAGACCCGCACCTACGGCGGTGTCGGTTTGGGATTGCACATTGTCAAAACTTTCACCGAACTATTGGGCGGCGAGGTCAGCGCCAGCAGCAAGCCGAACCTGGGTTCTACTTTCACCGTGCTGATTCCCTGCGACGGCAAACTGCGCGACCCAGTCCCAGCGCCGATCGTCCATCCGTAGCTGTTGGATCGAGGCGGCATCGCGGCCTTTTCGAGTTGCAATCTCAGCCTTCCTGGGGCAAACAGGAATGCGTTGCAAGTTCCGACCATTCACAAGGAGTCCGAAGATGGCCGACAAGACCGGCGGCGACGTTTTCGACCGCGAACAAGCCGAAAGTTTTCTTTATTCCGCCAAAGGCCTGGCCGGTGGCGGGCAACTCGAAGTGCGCATGGAAATTTCCCCGGACCATCCCGACCCCGATGTCCGCGGCGTCGCCCGGTGCGTCAAATTCTTCAATCTCGAAAGCTGGCATAAAGAATGGACCGAGGTCGCTAAGACAAACCAGGATCTCGCCGCCGGCTTCGAACAGGATAATCGCAAACAGACGGCCCACGAATTTTACCTGCGCGCCGCCGACTTTTACCGGCGCGCGGTGGTCTACATGCCGGAAACCGATCCGCGCATGCTGCCGACGTACGTAAAACTCGAAGAGAACTTTGCCAAAGCCTGGAGTCTGGTGACGCCGCCCTTCGAACAGGTGGAAATCCCCTATGAAGGACACAAGCTGCCGGCGCTGTTTTGGCCGGGGCGGGGCAAGCCTGGAACAAAATTGCCGGTGGTCTATAACTACGGCGGCGCCGACGGGATTTTATTGCGCGGCGAAGACGGCGGCGCCGGGCAATACACCCGCCGCGGTATGTCGTTCATCGACGTCGACGGCCCCGGCCATGGCGGCACGCTGCGCCATCAAAAACTCTACGCGCCGCCCGACTCCGAGCGTGTCGCCAAAGCGGTAATCGATTATTTAACGACCCGCGCCGATGTCGACGCCAATCGCATCGGCCTCCATGGCTCAAGTATGGGCGGCTACTCCGGGCCGCGCTCGGCCACGGGGGAGAAGCGCATCAAAGCCGTCGCCGTGTGGAGCGGCGCCTACAATCTCGTCGACGACATCTTCGATTACTATCCGCCAATCCAGGACCGGCTGCGCTGGCTCATCGGCGCGAAAGATTTGAAGGAAGGCCGAGAGAAGATCAAAGAGTTCAGCCTCGTCAGCCGCGCCGGCAAAATCGAATGTTCCCTGCTGGTCGGCTACAGCATCGACGACCGGGTCATGGACCCACGCGGCGCGCTGAATCTGTACAACAATGCCGTCAATTCCCCAGACCGCACCATGCTAGACGGCGTCGGCCACGGGCAAAAAAGATTCGACCGTAAAACTTATATCGCCGATTGGTTTATGAAGCAGCTGCAAGCCGGGTGAGAAGCGCCGACAGGCAACCCTTGGAGATTTACATGGCTATCGCTCAATCCCTCGATCATTTTGTTGTCCCCGTCGATGACCTCGTCGTTGCCGAGGACTTTTACGCGCGGGTCTTTGGCGGCATGCTTGGCAAACGCAACGGACTCAACGTGCGCCAGCGCAAGCGCGGCGCGGTGCCGCATACGTTTGTCCAGATCGGCGGCAAACGCATGGGCGTTTATCTGCAGAGCGATGAGCGGCCGAGTCCCAGTAGCCCGCGCGGCCTGCCGACGTATTCGTTCACCACCACGGAGTCGGGGTTAAAAGCACTGGCCGCCGAGCTCAACCAGCTTGGCGTCAATTGCGCCGGACCAGTCAGCAATAGCCATCCGTTCGCCGAACAAACGCTGTTTTTCACCGATCCGGCGGGGAATCATTACGCCGTCTACACGCCCAAAGATGCTAGACCCGCTGCCCGCCCGGGCACCACCAGTCGCATGACAGGCGTCGGCTATATCGAACTGGAGGCCCCCGATGTCGAGGCATCGATCAGATTTTATCAGAATGTGCTGGGCTTCGAGGTGCTAAGCCGCGGTAAGCACCCGAATCAGGCAACTTTAGAAATGGCCAGCGGCCAAACTTTGATCTTGACCGAAGCAACCTTCGCCTCGAAGGGGCTCGTCATGAGCCGCAAAGTTCCAGGACCGCATATTGCGTTCTATGTGCCTACGGCCAAATGGAGCGAAGCCATTGAACAGCTGGCCAAGTTGGGCATTGAGAACGGCGACCGCGGCGCGGCCAAGGAACCGAGCGCCGACCGAGGCGGCACCTACATGGACGACCCGGCAGGCTACGTCATCCAGTTTATCACCGACGGCATGGAGTAGCCGAATTAAATGAACGACCAACAAAAACGCGCGCGCTTGCGCGCGCTGCTCAACGACTCGAAAGGCGCCATCGCCCCCGGTGTCACCGATGCGCTGTTCGCGCGCTTGGCGCAGGACTGCGGTTTTAGCGCCGTGCATCTCTCCGGCAATGCCATTCACAAAAACTTTTGCCTGCCGGACCGCAACCTGCTGACCACGACGCAGGTCGCCCAACGCACCGGGCAGATCTCAGAAGCCACCGACATCCCGCTGATTGTCGACGGCGGATCGATCTGCGCAGAGACTATCGCCCTGACCAGAGCGGTAAAGTTGTATGAGCGCGCCGGCGCGGCGGCGATTCGCTTCGAGGATGCGCTGGTGAATGAGTACGGCGCCGCTCCCGAAGATCTCGCCATCGCCCCGACATCGGTGGTCGTCGAGCAGATCAAAGCCGCCGTCGATGCCCGGCGCGATCCGGCATTGGTTGTAATCGCCCGCTGCGATTCACGTCCCAAAGAATCCCTCGATCAAGTTTGCCAAAGGATGACGTCATATGCCGCGGCCGGCGCCGACGCCGTGGGCGTCCAACTGACCGATGTCGCGGACTTTCGGCACATTGGAGCCAATGTCACTGCGCCGATCATTACCCTTTGGCCCAAGGCGCAGATGAGCGCGGCGGAATTTTTCGCCCTCGGCTTTCGCATCGCGCTGACGCCATCGAGCATTCCTCTCGCCGCTATCAACGCGGCGCGGGAAATGTTGATCGAGATGAATCACCAGGGCAACGATCGCGACTACTTCGCTCGGCAAAAGGATCTCGCTGCGACCGAGAGCTGGTACAAAAAGCTCGGCACCCATCGCCAATAAGTTTCACCCGGAGCAACGATGTTAAAAGAACTCGCATTAGGGAACGCTTACCGCGTCACGCCAACCGGGCTCTACCTGATCTCAACCGCGTACCAAGGCAAACGTAACGTGCAGTTTGCCTTCCGCGCCCTTGGGCTCACCGACGATCCACCGCTGCTGGTTATCGGCATTCAAGCCGACAACTTCAGCCGCGAAGTAATTCAAAATAGCAGCGAGTTTGTCGTCAATGTTTGTTCGCAAAACCAATTGCACGCCGTCGACAAGAGCCGCGGCCTGTCGGGGCGGACGGTCGAAGACAAATTCGCCGCCCTCGGCTTGGAGACGTTGCCGGCCAAACATGTGCAAGCGCCGCTGGTCGCCGGCTGCCACGCCAACGTCGAATGCAAACTGGTCAATTCAATGGAACTCGATAGCTTATATGTTTTCGTCGGCCAAGCCCTGGCATCCTACATCGACGATCAAGTGCAGCCGGTGGGCCGGCTAGCGGGAAAGACTTTTCGCCTGGATGAACCGATTTAATCTCGCCGGTTACGGAGGACTGCCATGGGGATTCGCTTGTTAACTTCCGGGTTATTCACGATTGCCCTCACTAGTGTTTTTCTCGCAGCCAATCTGCGCGCGGCCACGCCTGAAGAAACCCTCGCCAAGATCAATCAACTGCCAACGGCGGAGCGTCATGCGACCTTGGTGCGCGAGGCCAAGAACGAGCGCAGCGTAATTTGGTACGCGCCGATGAATCGCGAGTCGCTGCGCGAATTCACCAACGCCTTTGAAGCCGACTATCCATTTCTCAAAGTTGAAATCTTGACCGGCGGACCGCAGAGTCTGCTCAACCGCATCATGACCGAATACCGCGCCGGCAGATACAACTATGACACCATGAACGTGCGCAGCTTAGCGCTCTACACGCTCAAGAAAGCCAATGCGGTGATGCGCTACGACACACCCAATCGCCGCGCCCTGCGCGCCGGCTTCACCGACAAGCAAGGATATTTGAATGGCATCTGGGCGTCGCTATTGGTCTATCTCTACAATAACAAGCAGGTGACGCGCGCCCAGGCGCCGAAATCCATCGACGATCTCTTGCAACCGCGCTGGAAGGGCAAGCTCGGCATGGACAAGGACGCCGACGACTGGCTCGCCGCGATCATGGACTACTACGGCGACGAACGCGGCAAGCAGATTGCCCGCAGCCTCGGCGCCCAGCAGTTGCACATCAGAAAAGGCCGCACGTTAGTCTCGCAACTGGTCGCCGCCGGCGAATTTCCCGTGCAAATCGACGCCCATCACCACGAAGCCGTCTCGTTAAAGAAAGCCGGCGCACCGATCGATTATCTGTTCCCCGAGCCATTCGTGCCGGTGAAAGCCGTATCCACGTTCGTGTTAGCATCGCGCCCGCCGCACCCGCACGCTGCCGCATTGTTAGTCGACTTCATGCTGTCGAAAAAAGGCCAAGAGATCGCCCATCGCCAAACTCGCTGGCCCGCCCACAAAGACCTCGCCACCGGCGCCACCGACGAAGTCGGCAACCGCAAAACCCTCGTACCCGATTCAGATAAATGGGGCGCGCGGTTTGAAGAGCTGGTGCAGTTGACGGGATTGTTGGAAAAATGATGCGGAGAAGCGAAATCCAGGATTCTTAGATCATCCCGGATTCCGTGTACGTTCCATCCGGGTTACGCTGCTCGACGCCACTCTCCCAAAAACGTGGTCACGGCCGCCACCCGCTCGCCTTTAACTGTTCCCGTGCCTCGCGCAGAAAGTTGAAATCGAAAATAGTCCGCCGTACGAACTTCCTTTTTAACGCCGGCAGCGAGTTGGGCGTCGTCGACGACAGCTTGCAAAACTTTTTCTTCGACCATGCCCTCACGCGTCATCACTCTAACGCTTGCATCGAAAATGGCGCTGACCGCGTCTCGGCCCTTGGTCCTTAAGAATTGCATCATGTAGTTAATTTAATCGACGCTTCGCGGCGGGTGGTGAAAAACCAATAGCCTTTGAGCGCGGCGGTCATGAAACGGGCGGACTTAACCGGCGATTGCTTGATGCGCTCCGCTGAAGTGACGATCCCGCCGCTGATACATTCGCTGACGTAATCTCCAGCCGGCGGCACGGTCGCGGTGGTGACCCGCGAAATGCTGCGCCGAAACAATTTGGACCCGGGCAAAAGACGTGAACTTGATGGTCATGGGCGGCAACGATATGCGCTTCATCTCACTCAAGCGGTAACTATTGGCCGCGTCCAAGAGCGTCGCGTGAATTGCTTTGCCCCGCGGCAAGCTTGGTAAAGCCGACATTCTGCGACCCGCGCCGCGATGATGGTGAGGTGTAAGTAATCGAAGTCAGTCTAGGCGAGCCATCGCCGCTTGGACGCTGGGAGCGAATGCGAAGTCTTCGAAGGTGGCGGAAAGGCCCGGACTATAAAGACTGACGCTGCCGGTTCTGTTCAGTCACCGATGGCGCGGTGCCAATGCGCACGAGGACCGCGCGCAAACTCGAACGCATACGTTCCATCGACCGGGCCAAATCTCCCAATTCGTCGACGCGTTTGGTGCCCACGCTAGCGGAAAAATCGCCCCTGCCGATGCGCTCCGACTGCTCTACCAGCGCAAGCAGCGACCGATGCAAGTCGCGCAGCAAAATGATGAAGGCCCAGGCCGCACAGGCTACGACCAATAGCCCCAGCAATAAGACCGGCCCCAAGACCGCCCAAGTCTCCGCCGCGACCGAGTCGTGCCAGACGCCGAGGTGCACAACAAACCGGTTGTTAAGCCCGCTGCGCTGAGCGTGGTCATAGACAATCTCGCTGCGGTAGCGCACCAGCTGCTCAGCGGTCATCAACCGCGGCTCCAACGACGGCCGGCGACTCAAGTGATTCGGCATGTCCTTCGGCGCATGGGCGATCAACTTGCCGACACCGTCCTCAACATAGGCGTAGGCTATGGCTGGACGAGAAATGACTTTAGCCAACTCCTCGCGCAGCTCCCGGTAGCGCTGCCCGTCGACATGCCAAACCGTCGTGGCGTTGACGGCCATCGCAGCGATGCCCGCCCGCGCCTTAGCACTCCGCTCCGCCGCGCGGTAGAGATAGCTATAGGTTATCGAACTCGCCGCGATGGCGACAAATAGGCCGATCGCAATAAACGAAACGATCAGCCTACTGCGCAGACAGTTGTAGCGGAAGGATTGCAGAGACCAGGAGAGTTCTGGCGGCGGTCCCGGCTCGTCCGCTAAAATCGGCGCATCGACGGCCGGAATCACCCAGACTGGCGACTCCGCGCTTAGCGTCGCTCGGAGCATCGCCCGTCTGGCGCCGGCGATAAACAGCCACAGCACCACAAACGCCGCGCCCAGCACCACCATGGGCAGCGCCAAATGCTCGTGAAAAAATATGCCAACCTCGTCTGGCGGGGTAAAGATCACGCCGAGGATCGTCATGACTTTGCCCAGCACGTCGATCAAACTCCACCCTTTGTCGCGGAGCAAATGATGCTGCAACAACAAGAAGCATAATAGCGCGATGACGACCGTCGGTCCGACCAGCCTGCGTTTCATGTAAGATCTTTGTCCAAATGACTCGGCATTAATCTTGCCGCCTAATTAGGGAAACAATCGGTAGCCCTTAACCGGTATTCTGATCATGTTCACCGATCATAATAAAGCCCTAACCAGCAACAGCAAAACAAGTGCCAACGCAAGCGGCGCTCACTCGCACGC
>JBGTCC010000373.1:0-11226 GCA_041749055.1 Thermodesulfobacteriota bacterium
TGCCCCTCCTACCGATCCGAAGATATTCGAGTGGGTGAGGACTTCTTAACGCTCACACCAGAGAATAGCTCTGCAAAGAAGCCGCCCAGCGCGCCCGCCGGGATCGCGGCCGCAAGAGATAGTGCGAGAAACCACTCTGGCGCTTGATTCTCAGAGCCACTGGGTTGCATCAACAATCCGAGAATAATCGAGCATACGCCGACCAGCGCGCCATGTTTCATCTCCAAGGTTCCGGCTTTGTAGGCGGCATAGAAGCCGCCGATCAAGGTGCCGAGCGAACCTAATAATAGACTGACGATCAAACCATCTCCGGAAATCCAATATTTCGCCATCTCCTCCTCTATGCCTTCGGTGGCGCCAGAACCCTGGGCGACGTAAAAGCGATAATAAAATGCCACCAGCACAAAAGTCGCGATCATGTCGACAACCGCGCCCATGATGATCGGCCGGATTTGAATGCCGGTAAAAAAACCCGTCGGCTCGATGGGTTTCGGCGGTGAGCCGGTTTGGCGTGGATCGTATTGCATAATCAAGTTAGCCGGTGCGTCGGCAATCGACATTTGAATTAACGTCAGAGTTTAAGGGCGATCCGTTGACTTCGCCCTGACTATCGGGAAAATAACCGTTCACGGGGTCGAAAGGCAACCGATCTGCGAAAATGTTCCACCGCTACGATTATGAAGCTGAATATTATCCGAGCTTGAGCCGCTTGCCCCTCGACCTGCGCCGCAAGCTCGATCTTAGCGGAATTAAGCTCTCGCTCAAAGATTGGCTTGCGATCAGCTTTGAAGAACGGACAGTGCTTTGCCACCTACCCTGCGATAACCTCGAAGAGCGTCAGGCGTTCGCCACCTATTTGGATTTTCTCGCCAGGAAATACCACGGCAAACCGACGGACAAGACCCACGCCATGGACAGCGGCCAATGGAGCGAGTCGGCAGTGCCAGGCGCCGTGGCACAGCGAAGTGCCGCGACCGGCCAAGCGGTGACGCCCATCGAATGGCGCCGCTGGCAATCACACCATCGCTATGCACTCTACAAGACGGTAACATCCAACAATCAACCGGAAGCCTTTGAGCGAGTTTTGCATCAACTGCGCCAGCTGGCAACTCACTACTGAATTCCGCGATGTAAGCCACCGACACTTGGCTTGCCGGATGGTACACTTCGGCCGCCTCGCCAGGTTTTCGAGAATTAACGCCGAGAACTTGTTATAAAAAACCATGATCAATGAGTAGAGGATAATCCAAACTGGATACCCGATGGCGGAAGGCAGTTATTGGGACGATTTATTTACTGCCGAAGTACGAATGGATGCTGTTTGGAAATCGCCCCTCTTCTGCTTGCCTGGCAACCAAACCGCGACGATGAACCAAGACTTCGGAGAACCACTAGCAGAAATCAGCGCCCGGCAAGTACAATTATCGTCGGTGCGCATGCTTTGCCGCCAAGCCACATCCGCAACGTAATAAACACTCATAAGGAGCCACCGCCATTATGTCACTGACCATCTTCTTCGCCATGGTCGCCGCCGCGGCCCTCATCGGCATCCAATTCGGCCCCGGCCCATGGTACGTCGCGCTGCAGAAGCCATCATGGACACCACCCGACTGGCTCTTCGGGCCGGTGTGGACCGTGCTCTATATCGCCATCGCAGTTGCCGGATGGACGGTATGGCGATCCAAAGCTGTCAGCGTTACCAAGCCGATCCTGCTCTGGCTGCTGCAAGTGATTCTGAACGGACTGTGGTCATGGCTTTTCTTCGGTTTGCGCCGGCCGGAACTGGCGCTGATCGATATTGTCGCGCTGCTCATAACAATCTGTTGCTTTATCGCCACCGCCAGTGGACCAAGCCGGGTTGCCGCTTGGCTGTTCGTTCCCTATGCACTATGGGTCGGTTTCGCCACCGCGTTGAATTTTGCGATATGGCGGTTGAATTAGTTATATTCCGAGAAAAACCGTGAAGGACAGATCATGATGGACAATCTTTTCCCACGTTTTTCAGATGGCGAATACGCCCGCCGCCACGGCGCTATCCGCGCAGCGATGAGCAACGACAATCTCGATGCGATCCTCATCTCCGGCGCGCGCGGTTCATCGGAAGTGGCGTATATTTCGAACTTCCAGGCGCAGTCGCCGTGCTGGTTACTGTTCCCGCGCGAGGGCGACGGGACTATCTTCATTCACTTCTTCAACCACCAACCCTGCGCCAAGGCGCAATCGATCATGGAAGATGTTCGATGGTATGGTCCGGCGCCGATGCCGACGCTGGTTGAAGAGATCGGAAAGCGCGGCTTGTCGAAAAGCAAGATCGGCCTGGTCAGCATGCGCAGCATGGCCTATGGAAATGTGATGGAGCTGCAACGCCTATTCCCCGTAGCCGAGTTTGTCGAGTTCGGCCCGCAGTTTGGCAAAATTAGGAGAGTGCGCAGCGAAGAAGAACTCGTTTATCTGCGCAGGAGCGGCTATCTCACCGATCTTGCCTGTGAGGCATTGGAAAACAATCTACGTCCCGGCCTGACCGAACAAGATGTCCTCTCCATCGTCTACAACGCCTATCTGAGAAATGGCGGCGATCCCGGCATCCACTTCATTGCTACGACCAACATGGACAATCCCGACCGCTTCGTCCCCTGGCAGCGCCAAACGTCCCGCGTGCTCGAAAAAGGCGGTGTCGTCATCACCGAACTCACCGTCAGCTACTGGGGCTACTCGACGCAGATCCATCGACCCTTCGCCATCGGCAAAGAACCATCGCCGACCTACCGCCAGCTGTTCGACGCCGCCTACGAATGCTACGAAAGCGTTCGTAAAACATGTAAGCCCGGCACCACCAGCGAAGAGATCGTCGCCGCAACCTCGGCCATCGAAGCCAACGGCTTCACCAGCTACGATAGCGTCTTCCACGGCGAAGCCGGCAAGTCACCAGAACTCGGCACCCGCTCGGCCGCGCATCCGTTGGAGAAATGGACACTGGAAGAAAACATGGTCCACGTCATCCAGCCCAATCCGATAACAAAAGACTTAACAGCCGGTTTACAGCTCGGCGCCGCGGTGGTTGTGAAGCCCGGCGGCGGCGAGGCACTGCACAATTATCCGTTCAAATTTCCAGTGTGCGGCTAAACACGCAACTGTTTTTTTGATGAACATAATCCGCCCGCAGCCGAATCACACAGGGTGCGTTCCACGCACTTCTTAATGCGCAAATCGCACCTTACAAGTGAGGTGACCTAATGATTGAACCGACACCCAAAGTTGTAGTTTTCGACGTTTTCGGCACAGTCGTCGATTGGCGATCAAGCGTCATCGCTGAAGGCCGGCAGCTCGGCAAAGCAAAGGGCCTCAACATCGATTGGACGGCATTCGCAGACGCATGGCGTTCGATCTACCGGCCGTACATGGACAAGGTGCAGAGCGGCGAGCTGCCGTGGACCAAGCTGGACGATCTCCATCGCGTAATGCTCGCCGAGACGCTGAAGAAATTCGCGATCGAGAATCTCAGCGACGACGAAAAGGATCATTTGAATCGGGTCTGGCACCGGCTCAAACCTTGGCCGGATTCTGTCACTGGACTGCAACGGATCAAGTCACGCTTTGTGATCGCGCCCTTGTCCAACGGCAACGTTTCACTGCTGACGCATATGGCCAAGCATGCGGCTCTGCCCTGGGACTGCATCTTGTCCGCGGAAAGCGTCCGCCGCTACAAACCCGATCCATCGGTCTATTTACTCGCGCCGCAACTGTTCGATTTGAAGCCCGAGCAAGTCATGATGGTCGCCGCCCACGAACATGATCTGCAATCCGCACGCAAGCATGGGCTGCGCACGGCCTATGTTCACCGGCCGTTGGAGCATGGGCAGGGCAAGGCAAGCGCGATTCCGCCTGAGGATCGGTACGAAATTGTCGCCAATGATTTTCTCGATCTGGCCGAGCGACTATTTGCGTGAGCGAAGGAACGCTTGTGATCGTGCGAACCCTTACTATTGCTGCCCTGCTAACGTTGTCGTTGGCTGGAATGTCTCCGGCCCACGCTCAACGCATCCGCGCGTTGATCCCGAGATTTTAAGAGCAGCCGCGGTTCCCCTTTCTCGCGGCGATTCAGCTGCGACGCGGAGCCATCGATCTAGCCGCAGATATTCCAGGGCGTGACATAACCTTGTTAGCCACCACGGCCACTCTGGTGGTTAAAGAGACTTTTCATCCAGCCCTCGACCTGTTATTACTCCAGGCCGCGGCGGACGTGCATGGGCGCACGGGCATGTTGCAAAAGCCTGGCGAGTTTCCGGCTGGGCGCGAAGGCGAGTTTCTCCTTGCCGATGAAGCCAAGCGCTTTTATGAAAGTGGACCTCCCTTCTTGCAACGTTATTTGCCTTTTTGGATCGCCAACTTCATCGAACGCACGGCGGTGCTGGTATTACCGCTTGTCGCGCTGATCCTGCCGCTGATCAAAGTCCTGCCCGCATTGATCCAGTGGCGCAACAAGTCGCGCGTGTTTAAATGGTATGGCGAACTGAAATTCTTGGAGAATCAAGCTGCGACCGACCCAGACCCGAGTCAACTGAACGGCTACCTAGATCGGCTCGATGAGATCGAAGACGGAGTCAACCACACGCATGTCAACCCGACTTACGCAGACTATGTCTACAATCTGCGCATGCATATCGAACTGGTGCGCATTCGGCTACACCGCTTGGACCTGGAGAAGCAGAGTAATTAAACCACCGGCGGCGAAACGCGGAGAGACTTAAACCGTCGCCGAGAAAGACGTCGATGCGGCCCCTACACATTCATAGGAAAGCGGCGGCGAACAATCGCCGGAGCTGGGGATTTCTGCATATAGCTGCAATCCTTGGCGCTCTAACGATCTCGCTTGCTTGCACCCGGCCGAGCCGCGAATGGACAATGCAAGGCTCAGGCGAAAGCGTTAGACCCGGCCAGCCGCTGGATGAGGATGGGGTTGCCAAGTTATTATCCTCCGCGCCTGGAGTTCATTTTCATCTAGGCAAGAACAACCCCAACCGCGCGGGCAAATTTCAGATTGAGCGAAAAACGCCGGCACTCCGCCGCACCGAGGGCGCGCTCGAATATTGGAACGTCACCGCGCACGATCTCGACTACGCTTCCGGCGGCTCGGGAAAGACCAGCCGGCTGCATATTTACGCCGGCGCTGGACAGCAAGCCCACACCTGGAAGACTCAGCAGGGCTATCTGGTCTCTCCTTCCGATATCCGCAATCAAGAGTTCACCGCCTTCGTCCGCGTCCACGTGATCGCCGACTCGAAACGCGCGGCGATCACGTTGAAAATCCGCGGCGGCGCCCATAGCGCCAAGAACCCGGACCTGGCCTCCTGCACGATGATGACATTCCAAGCCGTAAGCACTGGACCCGTCGCACGATTCGGCAAGGAGTTGATTCATCCAATTTACGATTACGTGAAATTAACGCCAGCCTTCAACGCAGCGTTGATCGAAAACCAATGGTTCGGCTTGAAAGTTTTAAGCTACGCCATGCCCGGCGATTCAACCCGCGTCGTCAACCGGCTATATCTCGACGGGGATCCCTTCGAACGACAGAGCGGCAAACCGCGCAATCGATGGCAGCTACTCGCCGAATACGTCGACAGCGAAGGCCTGAGCACGGGGCGATATGCCAAGCTCGCCGACTGGGGCGGCTGGCAGACCACCTTACGCACCGATGGCGTCGGCAGTTTGGATTTCGCAATGATCAGCCTGCGTGAGATCCAGCCGGCGAAATGAAAACTTAATTGACTTGGCATTAATCTTTCCCGTCAGCCATGTTATCAATAGGGCTACCGATACAAAAACGCGAGGAGCAGACATGAAACTCTATTATCATCCAGCATCCACGACCTGCCGGCCCATCATGTTACTGGCAGCGGCCGAGAAGCTCGATCTTGATTATCAACTCGTCGATCTTTTCAGCGGCGAGAACTATCAGCCGGCTTTCACGTCGGTCAACCCAAACCAAGCCGTGCCGTTCCTGGTCGACGGCGACTTCCAGCTCGCCGAAAGCTCGGCGATTCTAAAATACCTCGCCGAGCAAGCTAAAGCGCCAAGCTACCCGGCAGACCCGCGCGCACGCGCCCGGGTGAACGAGCGCATGGACTGGTTCAATACCGGGATTTACCGCGACCTCGGCTACGGCCTGATCTATCCGCAGGTGATTGAGACCTACCGCAAGGGCGACGAGCAGGCACATCGCCAACATCTGGCGTGGAGCCGGGCCAAGGCCAAACACTGGCTCGAAATCCTCGACCGCTATCATCTCGGCGGCAAAAGCCGTTTCGTCTGCGGCGACACAGCGACGCTGGCCGACTTCATGGGCGCATGTTACGTCAGTCTCGGCGAGGTGATTCGCCTCGACTATTCCGCCTATCCAAACATCATGCGCTGGCTTGATGAAATGAAGGCTCTGCCCTATTGGAATAGCACCCACGAAGCTTTTTACAGCCACTTTGTTGGCGCCTTTAAAGACCGGTCGTTCGAGGGACTTTAAACCACGATTTGAAACCTATTAAACATGCTTCGACAAGCTCAGCATGAACGGGTTTTGTTGAGTGATTTTAAGACTCTCTCCGTTCGTCTGAGCTAGTCGAAGGACTCCGAAGAGAATTTGTCAGTACCGCTCCAGCCGCGAAGGAGAATCAATCATGATCAAAGGCCTGCATCACAGCGCGTATCGTTGCCGGGACTCGGAAGCAACGCGCAGCTTTTATGAAGACTTCCTCGGTTTGCGCCTGGTGGGTTCGTTGGCAATTAAAGACTCGCCGCGCTCAGCCAAGGCCGACGTACTGCATACCTTTTTTCAAATGAACGACGGCTCCTGCCTGGCCTTCTTCGAGGCGCCGGCCATGCCATTCGAATTCAAAAGCCAGCTCGATTTCGACCTGCACATCGCTCTTGAAGTCGATGTGCCAACCTTGCACGCCATGTTCGCCAAAGGTAAGGAGCGGGGCATCGAAACCCGCGGCATCGCCGACCACGGCATGGTCCATTCGATTTATTTCCGCGACCCGAACGGCTACGTCGTCGAGCTCACAGCGAAAATGGCGGAACATGATGAAGCGATGAATCCGGCGACCAACCACGCGCGGGAAATTCTCGATGGCTGGCAGGCGACAAAACGCGAATCGTTGAGCTAACACTGCGCGGATCACGGTTTCCTCTGCTCGTTGGCGGGCAATGCCCTCCCCAATAGATCGAGACTATTGGCGACTTGTTCGACGCCGAGAATATTCGTCGGGTGCTGAAACAGGTTTGGGTTCTGCGCCCCCGGCACTTTATTACCCACCTTGGCGACGATGGCTTGGCGCAGCTGAATAGCGTGGGCCCAGAAGTTAGTTTGGTAGCGGTCCATAAAATCCTTGTGCAGATTGGCGCTGTCATCGAGCCACTTTCGCCGAATGTTATCCCGGTCACTTTGCAAATCGGTCTTGGCGGACTTCTCATCCGCCGCCTTTCGCATCTGGTTATCTTCTTTATAATAGGATCGCGTCAGATCACGAATCGCCGTCACCAACTTGGCTGATTCGTTCTTGAGTTCCTCGCTTGAGGGCGCTGTGGAAGTCGTCGATTTTGCCGTGGGTTCTTCACTTGGAAACGTTGTGGAAGTCGTCGCTTTCGCCGGCGGAATCGAGATTTTCTCCACTGTCGATCGTAAGCCAAAAAACCACCCGATCGGAACTCCAACAAGCGCACCACTCAGGAGGAGCACGAGCGGCTGCCGTTTCAATGAACGCCAGAATTTACCCAGTGGACCAAACATTTTAAGTCACGATTGAAACATTCCCGCCATTGACGCAAGTAGATGAGAACCGAGTCTCAATCGGTTGACGCGTTCGCCCTTGCCGGCTTTCCGAACGGTCACCTCAACGCATCTGGCACACCACATCGACCAGCGCCGGCTTGCCTGACTTCACCACCTTCACCGCTTCGCGTAGCGTCTTGATCAGATCCTTGGGCTCGGTGATCGGGCCGGCGCCCCAGCAGCCGTAGTTGCGTGCCAAACCGGCGAAGTCGACGTTGGGGTCTTCGATGCGGATGCCGATGGTCTTGTTTTCCACCGGGCGGCGGCGCTGGATCGCGATGCGCTCCTGGTGTTCTTCGTCATTGAAGTAGGACCGATTGCTGCACACGATACTGAGCAAGGGAATCTGGTGATGCACCGCAGTCCAGATGGAACTGACGGTGAATAATAAATCGCCGTCGGGCTGAATATTGATGCAAAATTTGTCCGAGCCCTTGTGCGCCAGCGCCGCGCCCAGCGATGCCGGCATGCCGTAGCCCAAGCCGCCGCCTTTGTACTTGCCCAAGATCTGATTGAACTTAGTCGCCGGCAAATAAAGATTTTCCTTGCCCTGGGAGCTGCCATTGGTGAGCACCCAATCCTCGCCTTTGAGCGCTGCGGCGATCTCGGCGTAGATGCGCGTCATCGACACCGGCTTCTCATCCCACTGCGCTTTCGATTCTTTATCGAGCGCAGCGCGCTTATCTTCGTAGATCTTGCCCCATTCGGCGCGCCGCTTGGCAATGTCGTCGGTTAAATCGGCGAGCTTCTTTTCAGCCTTAAGCCGGCGCAAGAGTTCCGGCAGGAAAACCGCCGTGTCGGCGAGGATCATCAGGTCCGCTTGGCGCAATTTATTGAAATCGGTGGCCCAGGCGCGCACAAGCAGATCGTCGAGAGCGACGTTGATGACTTTGGCGTCAGCCGGCAAAAGCGGTGTCGCCTTGCGGTTGCCGCGCTCCTGGGCACGGCGCATGGTGGCGCCTTCCAGATCGGGAACATCGAGAGCTAGAATCAGATCCGCCTGGGGCATCACTTTGTCCGATTGGCCGGTGAGATTCAGCGGATGCTGCACAGGGAAATTAAACCGGCCCCACTGATCGAGCACCGGCGCGGCGAGCAGCTCGGCTAACGCGCCGAGCGCGTTGAAACCGGCCTCGCGCCGTCCCACCCAGTCGGCCACAATCACCGGGTGCTTGGCCGCCAAGATTAATTCAATGGTTTTGGCAAAGCCTTCTTCCGGCGCTTGCAGCGGCAGCGGCGCGGGATATCGAGCCAACGAGGGAAAGGTTATTTCGCTGTCTAATTGTTTTTCCTGGACATCGCCGTCGTAGCAGATGTAAACCGGCCCCATCGGATCGGTGGTCGCCAGCCGATAGCCGCGGATGAATGAATCGGCCACCGCCTCGACGCTTGCCGGCTGATCGTCCCACTTACAGAAGTCGCGAACGAGATTGCCTTGAACGTTGGCGGTATGCACCCAGTCGATCCAGGGGCGGCGGTTAGCCGAATCCATTGGACCCGTGCCTCCCAGGACGATGACCGGCAGCCGGTCTGCCCAGGCGTTATAGATCGCCATCGAGGCATGCTGCAGACCGACGACGTTATGCACCGCGGCGGCCATCGGCCGGCCCTTGGCACGCGCGTAGCCATGGGCCAACGCCACGGCGATCTCTTCGTGATTGCAAAGAATGATTTCGGGAGCGTGATTGCCGCCATAGTTGACCAGCGAATCGTGCAGGCCTCGGAAGGTTGCCCCAGGGTTAATCGCGATATATTCGATCTCGAAGGCTTTAATCGCATCGACGATCACATCCGAGCCCCACTCGGCGCGCGGCTTTTCCTGCTTGTGCTGCTCAGCCATGCCAGTATCCTTTCAATCGCGCTGTTCCGAAACACGAACCCGAGCCACGATCACGATTCTTATTTCTTCGGGATCTCCATCCCCCGCTGCACCGCCGGTCTCTTGCCGATCTGATCGTACCAGCGTTTGACGTTAGGGTAATCTTCCAACGCCACATGATGGCCGTCATGGCGCCACACCCACGGATAGGTCGCAATGTCGGCGATTGAATATTCGCCGCCGAGATATTCGTGTTGGCCGAGTTCCTGATCGAGCACGTTGTAAAGCCGCTTGGCTTCCTTGTGAAAGCGTTCGACGGCGTAGGAAACTTTTTCTTCCAGACGAAAAAAGTAATTGGCCTGACCGAACATCGGCCCGACCCCGCCCATTTGAAACATCAGCCATTGAATCACCGTATAACGCTGCGCCAGGTCGGCGGGCCAGGGCTTGGCGGATTTTTCCGCCAGATACACGAGGATCGCGCCGGATTCGAAAAGCTTGAGCGGTTTGCCGCCGGGCCCGTCCGGATCGATGATCGCCGGGATCTTGTTGTTGGGATTGATCGCCAAGTATTCCGGTTTGAACTGATCGTTCTGGCCGATATTGATGGCATGAACCTCGTAGGGCAGACCGACTTCTTCCAACATAATCGAAACTTTTTTGCCGTTGGGTGTGCCCCAAGTATAAAGTTGAATCATACTGCTACTCCTTTAACTTGATTTTGCCTTTTGATGTTACGCGTGCTCAGCCAAACTACGAATATCGAACCGATCAAACAGGCCAGCGAGATCGAAAACGCCACCATGTAGCTGCGCGTAACGTCGAAGATATACCCGCCGAGCCAGGCGCCGATGGCGCCGCCGACGCCGACGCTGAGGGTAAAGTAACCGAAGATCGCGCCGAAATTCTTGCCCTTGAAGACATCGATGGAGATTGCCGACAGCACCAGCGCCCGAGATCCCTGGCCCAAGCCATAAAACACAGCGTAGATGTAGAGAAAGACTGGCAGCGAATTGTCATGGGTCGCCATCAGCGCCAAGGTGCCTACCGCCGAGACCAATTGCACCCAGGTGTAGACCACTTCCCGCCGCATGACATCGGCTAGATAACCGAAACCAAGGCGTCCGACGATGCTGACCACACCCATGATACCGAAGATCGACGCGGCAAAGATCTTGGAGTAGCCGACGTCGACCGCATGAGCCACCTGATGGGTAACAATGATTTGATTGCCGAGGCTGGCAAGAACTCTGGCAGAGAACAACAACCAAAACGAACTATTGGTCAGCGCTTGCTTGACCGTCCAGTCGCCGGCGCCGCCAGGAGAGCCGGATTTGCCATGGCTCGAACCATGGCCGCCAGTATGATCGTGATTAGGCGTTTCATAGTCGGTGGGGATCAACCAGAACACCGGCGGAATCACGACGAAAAGAACCAGCAACGCCAGACCGACATACGCCCAGCGCCAGCCCCAATTGCCGATCAACGCCGCGGTTGCCGGCACGAGAAGAAAAATCCCGACACCGCCACCGGACCAAGCGATCCCTAACGCCGTCGCTTTTCGGCTGGCATAGTGGCG
>JBGTCC010000374.1:0-3171 GCA_041749055.1 Thermodesulfobacteriota bacterium
AGATGACTGGTGGCAGAATGTTACGGTGCCGATGTTGGAATCTGTTCGGCGTCGACTCCGTTCGCTGGTCAAGCTGATAGAGAAGACACAGCGTAAACCAATTTACACCGACTTCGAAGACTTGATGGGTAGCGACAGAGAATTCACCTTGCCTGGGTTTTCAACCCCAAGTGATTTTGAACGATTCCGTGCCAAAGCGCGGCAGTTTCTCAAAGCGAATGAGAATCACATCACTGTGTATAAGCTCCGCATGAATGAAGCGCTCACTGCAACTGATTTGGCTGAATTGGAACGGATGCTTTCACAAAGCGGCATCGGCAACGCTGAGGATGTGCAAAAAGCCAAGGAAATAAACGAGGGATTAGGTCTGTTCGTGCGCTCGTTGATCGGCCTGGATCGTGAAGCAGCAAAGAAAGCATTGGGCGACTTTCTCGCCGGACGAACTCTGCGCGCCAACCAGATCGAGTTCTTGAACCTGATCATTGACCATTTGACCGAGCACGGTTCGATGGATGCCCGTTTGCTATACGATTCTCCCTACACCGATTTTAGTCCGCGCGGTGTCGACGGGGTGTTTGAGTCGAAAGATGTGGACGAGCTTGTTTCAATTCTTGACAATGTGCGGAAACGGGCGGTGGGGTGATGATCGAGTCGCGGCGGCAGGAAAAGAAACAGGATATGGTAATTCCCACAGGGCTGGGGTTGTGGGGCCTGGCCTTTCTTTCTTGCGTATCTTCGGCCGGTCCTCGAGACCGGCGCTTCCTCACTGCTTAATCAGCCGTTTTTCGATCGCGTCAAACTCGGCTTTGGCAATGCCACAGGACTCTAGCAAACGCTGTAATCTACTGGTCCTGCCAATAACAAAAACAGCTTTGCTCTCTGCGCGTATCAGTCGACAGATCATCCCGCATATTTGCAGGGCATCTCTGTTGTCCCCCGACTTGGCGAAATATTCCGCCCAAACCCGCCCAATCTCTTTTTCATCCATTGGTCTCCTTGGTGGTCGCGGATCGGGAACTCGCCGCGGCTGGCCAGCTTCCGCGTTGCCTCACTCGCCTGACGCACGGCACGTGCAAGAGGACGCGGAGGATATCGAGTTAGCGCTTCTTCGGCTTCTTTTTCCGGGATTTAGATATCGGCCGCCATTGTTGTTGGATCAATGTTGCCAGGGCCTTACCGAGTGGAAACTTGTGTCCGACGGATTGGATAACGTCTTGCAGCTGCTTTTCACTGCAAGTAAAGGCACGTTTTCCGTCGGCCACCGGAAGGGCCAGATCGAGCGCGTCATAGCCGATCGAGTGCCTAGGAAGGCAGTCCTTCAATAGCCTAAATTCGTCAGTCGGCAAAATGAAAAAGAAGTCGCGAACCCGTTGCGTCATTACAGCGGCGAGTAGATACCAATTCAGGAGAATAGCAAGCCCCCGGTGCTGTGTCTCGCGGCCGACACGCGGCGACGCCATCCTGCCAGGCCGGCACCCAACCCTGGTAAAACACTCTTATCAATCTTGAGCAAGGTCATCGAATCTCTCCTGCTAATGGACAGCGTGTCCAGGTCGTTGAGAAGTGAGTTTGTCGGCAGAGTTGCAGGCGCCCATTGTTGAGTTCGATAAAATTGACACCCTTGGATTCCCGCCGCGAACGCACCCAGCCGCGCGCCGTCAACCCCGTGCCGACGGTTAAATCGCCCGCATGTTTGTCTGAAACGAATTGCGTTGCCGTGGGCGCGAAGTACCGAATAACCGCGCGGGTTGCCAACGGGACGCAGGCAAATCGCCAACAAAAATCGGCCGGCGGTTTTTAACATCGCCGGCCGATTTTGGCACCGTCTTGCTCGCTGCCAACCATGCTCGATTTACATCATTGGCTTGATCGTAAAGCGCAACACGTTGGATCCGATCGCGTAGGCTTTGCCGTTTTGAACCTGGCGCACTACGCCGTCTTCAGCCTTGCCGGTGTTGAGGCCTTTTTGCCGCGGGCCCTGGTCCGAGCCGATGCCGGCTTCTTGGTCGACTTCGGTGCCGGCATCCCACAGCATGAGCTGGCCGCTGATGTCGCCGCTGATGGCTTTGCCATCTTTGAACAGGTCAATGCCCGATTCCGCCGGCGCGTAGAACCAGTCGTTGGACTGACCCATCATCAATGTCATCGATAACTTATCACCCGGGACCGCCGAGACCGTCGTTTCATAGGCCGCGCCCGGAGTGATCGGTCCCGGCCCTTTAGCACCCACCGGGGTGTCGTAGACCGCGACGGATTTCGCGCCTTTGGCGTTTTTCAATTCCTGAGCCAACTTAGTCGGATCGCCGTCCTCGGATTGTGCTTCAAGTCCTTTGCCACGGTCTTTCTGGCCGGATCTAAAGATCGGCGCGTTGTCGGCATGGACCACCGCGATCCCCGGTGAAAACGCCAGCGACCACTTGCTGCCGTTCGACGCCGTGAACGCATCCGGCTTGGTGATGTTTTCAATGCGGATGGAAAACTGGATTGCTTCCCCATTGGCCGACGCTAGTCCCGCCATGGCGATGACCATTCCTGCAGCGACCGATAAGATAAATTTATACACGATAGACTCCATTTATGGGTTGATGTTTACGACGGGAAAATGACTCGAACCGGTTCTTGTGGATTTAGATGTGCTGACTACGGCAAAAGATGCGGCACCGAGTTCTGGTGATTTCCTATTTCACGTCTTCGGCTACGCGCTTCCATGGGATGATCTGGGTCTTCCAGCCTTGCTTTTCGCGCTTGTCGAAGGACGCTTTGATATGCGGCGTGGCTTTGTGCTCTCCGAGGGCTTGGGCGGTCTTCCAGACTTCCAGGCGCATGAATTCATTTTTCTTGTTGGGCGATTGATAGAGGTCGTACTGGATGTTGCCTGGCTCGGCGCGGGTCGGCGCCGAGAGGGCGAGCAGCTCGCGCTTCAATTCATTTTCCTTGCCTTCTTTCCCGGTGATGTTGCGCATGATGGATTGCGAGAAGGTATCTTCGTTAGAAGCCGGCGCCTTTAGTTGTCAGTCTCAGTCGATAGACGTTGGTGTTCGAGGTGATGAATAGCGAGGAGCCGTCTTCGCCCCAGGCGAGGTTGCCGGTGGGGGCGCCGGTTTCGATGCTGCCGAGATGTTTGCCGTCGGCGGAGATGACGTGGATGCCGCCAGGGCCGGCGCCGAAGAT
>JBGTCC010000375.1:0-4499 GCA_041749055.1 Thermodesulfobacteriota bacterium
GAATATCTGCCGGAGTATTACAAAGCGCGGCGCGAGGCGGTGATGTATTTCCCGTTGTTGCCGCATCATGGCTGGCACCGGCAGGCGGGCCGGGCGGGGATCGGCGCGTCATTCTTGATCCCCACGCTGGCGGATTGGCAGCAAGCATTGGATCTCGGGCGGCTCGAAGCTGCGGTGGTTTATCCGACGCGCTTTATGCATATCGGCCAGGTCGGCATGGCCGAATTCGCGGTGGATTTGAGCAGGGCTTACAACGATTATCTGCACGATCGGTTCCTGCGCCACGAGCCGCGCTTGAAAGGCATCGCCATTTTACCATTGCAAGATGTGCCAGCGGCGGTCGCCGAGCTGCGCCGGGTCGTCAAAGACTACGGCATGGTCGGTGCGGTTTTGCCTGCCGACGGCTTGCCGCGGCCATTGGGCCACCCGGAGTTTCATCCAGTCTACGAAGAGGCGAATCGACTGGGCTGCATGCTCGCCGTGCACTCGCAGAACTCCTTGCGCAACAACGATCTGTTCATGTGGCGTGGCGAGGCTGCGACGCTGGCCCATGTCTGGCCGCAGATGCGCCAGTTCACCAACTTCATGTTTTCCGGAATCCTCGGCCGCTTGCCGGATTTGAAAATAGCTTTCTTGGAAGCCGGCTGCGGTTGGGTGCCGTACCTTATGAGCAAGATGGGCAATCGCATGGGCGAAGCGCTGCCCCCGGCGAAGCTGATCGAGCGCGGGCAGATTTATTTTCAGTGCGGCGAAGAGATGACCACCGGCCGGGACCTGGACCTGCTCGGCGATGAGTGTTTGTTTTGGGCGTCCGATTTTCCCCACGAAGGGATCGTTAGCATGAAAAAGGCCGTCGATGAGTTTTTAGACCGCGAAGACATTCCCACCGCGTCCAAGCGCAAGATCAGTTACGACAATCCGAAAAAGCTGTACGCGCTCTAACACTGAGCATGCGTTCCAATCGTTCCAGCAGTTCAAACCGTTCCAGTCGTTAACTCTAACCGGATAAATTCCGAACCATCGGAGATCTTGGCGCGACTAGGCCGGTATTTCTTACCTATAAATCAAGCCTTCCGGATAGATTTGCCGCCAGCGCTCTTTTAGCCAAGGAACCGAGATGAGCGGCAGGATCGATTTGCCTTCGAGCTTTCCGTCGATGGCCTTGCCGCTCAGTCGCTCCCAGAGGCTGCCGGTCTCGCGGTCGCGCATGAGCAATGTCCCCGGTGATTTGGCTTTGGCCGGTTCGAAGGTCAGCGTCTGGTTGTCGATCTTGCGGGAGAATGCCATCGCTTCTTTGTGTATCGGATCGAAGACTGCGACGACGGCATGGGGCGTGACGACATCGTTGACGACTTCTTGTTTTATCAGCAGGTCGTAAGGGTAAAGTTTCGCCTGTGGTCCCTGGCCGACGCTCAGGCCGAAATCATTCGCATGGCGGTCGGCGACATAGGTGCCCATGAATCCGCCGCGTCCGTCGCGAGCCAGCACTTTTGTCTTCGGGTGCATGGCTTTCCACCGCTCCCATCGCACTACCCAACTGGGTAAGATCTCCAGCCTCATGCCGGTGAGCTTTCCCGACATCGCTAATCCGGTGGAGTGATTCCATTTCGTGTCGGTCTGTTTGTCGTACATGACGAAAGACTGGCGGTAGAGCACGCCTTCATGGCCGAATTCCAGAGTGGTCTTCTTGCCATTAAGATCGATGTTTCGATTGTGCACGACAACCGTTTGACAGAGCGGTCACCAGCACACCGTGATGGGTTGGCCACCGACGGTTTCGTTGATCAGTTCGTGAACCCCCATGACAGTGACGGGATAAGCCCTGGCTTCGCCATTGATTGCCACACCGATTACCCATTCGTTGGGGCGAAAAAGTTTGTCGCCGTCGGCGACGCTGCCCACAGGCGGATTGGTGAGGACCGGAAAAGCGTCCCGGGGCACTGCTTGCATGGAGTTGGCAAGATATTCTTTCTCGATATCTGCTCTTGACCGATGCTGGGCGGGTACTGAACCTCCCAACCAGGAACCAGAAAGAATATGAATCAATAGGAAAAGGGCGGTTACGCCCAGGCGTCGTTCCATCGGTACCTCGATATTGACCAAACGTTCGAAGTGGACGATTAGTTCCGAGGTGCGCAGTGAAATGAGTCGCTTGAGGAGTTTTGTCGGGCGCCGCAGGCTGCGCCCCGACGATCTACTCCCAGTTATTCGGCATTGAGTTCCGCTTGGACTTTCTGCCGGACGTCTTTACGGGTGACATAATCGATGATTTGGATATTTTCCGATGGGCCGGAGCGGTTGCCCATCATGATCATCGGTCGGTCGCTGGCATTTTCCAACTGGTAAAACGAGCCGCCGGTGATGGTGGCGGCCATACCGGGGGTGAGCACGGCTTTGCCGCCGTCGGGAAAGCGCATGGTGCACTCGCCATCGATGACGTAGAAAGTCTGGTCGGCGTTGTGGCAGTGCATGTCGTCTTTATGTCCGGGTTTATAATAATGCATCCAGGCGTGAAAGCGCGGCGTGTTGAAAATCTCTTTGCGCTTTTTTTCCTGGTGGGCGAAATCGACCATGTCGATAATTTCAATGGGCATATATTATCCTCCTCGTCTATTCTCAGTATTTTGGCGTTGCTCTGGGTTGCGAGTCACTTTCTTCGATTTGCCATTTTGTTCCATTCGTTCCCATGGGTCTCGGATTCGCGCGTTTTGGACGATTGGAACATTTGGAACGGCGCGCGTAGCGCGCTAAAGCACCGCGGTCACTTCGATTTGAAACAAATTCTTACCGCGCAGGTCGACTTTGAGCGCGTGGCGGGCCGGGCGGTCGTGGGCGTCGGGAAACATTTTCTCCCAGGGGCCGTTGACGTTGTCGCGGTATTTTTCGTCTTTCAAATAGACTTTCATGTAAGCGATGTCGTCGGGCGAGCCGCCGGCCGTTTCCATGAAAAGTCTTAGATTGCGGAACATCGCCTCGGCCTGCTCGTCGGGATCGTCCGACAGCACGCCGGTCTTGGCATCCTTGCCGCCGATGGCCGAAGAGAAAACCAAGTTGCCGATGACCACGCCATTGGGGATCGGCGCGCCATGCTCCATGCCTGGAACGTGAATGCTTTTGCGTTTTGCCATGTTCAGTCTCCTTGTTTGAATCGTTGTCCCTCTCATAGCATGGCGCCAAAAGCCGGTCTACCGGTCAAAGGATTCTCTAGCGCCAGGAAAAATCGGTGCTATGGGAAGGACGGTTGCCGCTATTTCCAAAAGCACAAGGAGTCAGCCATGGAAGCCGTCGCCGATACCGATACTGGCCGGACGCTGAACCAGCTCGAGGCCTACTTCAAACAATATTCGCATATGCCGCGCGAGGTGTGCTCAAGCATGATCTATTGCGCGACGGCCATTGGTTTACCGATGCGCCGGCGGGTAGGCCTTGGGCGCGATGTCGACTACGACCAACCCATCGACGGAACCGGCGTTGCCCGCGGCGAATTGCATGGCCACCTTGCCGCCCATGGAGTGGCCGAGCAGATCGGCGCGATCGATGTTGTCGCTGGCAAAAAATTCTCTCAGATCGTCCGCCATAGCGGCATAATGCATCACCAGACCACGC
This sequence comes from Thermodesulfobacteriota bacterium, assembly GCA_041749055.1. Taxonomy (GTDB): domain Bacteria; phylum Desulfobacterota; class Binatia; order UBA9968; family UBA9968; genus DP-20. The sequence continues at coordinate 3,607 of JBGTCC010000375.1, forward strand.
GGCGATGCGTCGTGATTTCTTAAATCTAGACTATAGACTTTGAAGTGGGCGGCGAAGCGTTTGCTCATGACGCGCCAATTGCCCGACGCGCCGAGAAAACCGTGCAGGATGATTATCGGGACACCGTTCCCTTGGAGTTGGAAGTTGAGACGCATCGTTTTTGAGTATGGCAGGAGGCCGACGAAACTCTGCCAAGATCGTGAGAAAAAGGAAAGCGCTGCGTAGGGCGCATTGGGTTCGACGAGAGTAGTTAAGGGATCGTTGTCGAGGGCGGTCTAACAACGCGCTGGCGATCACAATCGGGAGTACCGCTGATAAGTAGGTTGCCGTGACGCGAGCTGCGATCAGCCGCCGACTCGCGCCACGGTGTCGCCGCGGATATATCCTGGCGGCCGGCCATGTTTGGAGTGGATCTCCAGCCAACCATCGCTGGCGTTGACGACGTTTACTTTAAGGCCGGGTTCGATCTCGCCCAGTTGCTGGGCAAACTCTGTAGGCGCAGCGAAGACCCGGGTGCTGCGAGTGACTTCGTACGTGCCCGCGGCTGGCGCCGGCTGTATTTTAGTTTTTACCGGTTGTGTCGCCGGTGTCTCGTTGGCTTTGCCGACCGGTGTAGCCGACGCGACTGCTTCGCTAGCGGTCGCACGCTTCTGTTGAACCGGCGTCGGCGCGGCTTTTTTCTCAGGACCGGCTAGCACCAACGGTTTGGCGGCGTGGATTACCGGCTGCTCGCCGCTCTGGCTCCAGAACAGCGCTGCTATGGCACCGCACACGACCAGGGCAATCAAAGCGTGGAAAATACCGAGGCCACGCTTGGCCCGAGGAGCTAATTCTTCATTGACGGGGTCGGTGCGGACCGATGCCGTCGCGGCATGGTGAAAATCGCTGCCGTT
>JBGTCC010000376.1:0-4241 GCA_041749055.1 Thermodesulfobacteriota bacterium
AAAACGACTTGCGCCAAGCCGGATGCATCGCAGTCTACCGCGATCCCTCCGATTTACTCACCCGTTACGAAGCGTCGCCGATTCGCCGAAGCCCGACGGGTTAACTTTTCACACCGATTAGCGCCAAATCCCGAATACATTGCGTTGTCCCGGCTTGATCACGGCCGGGCACACTGTGGACTAGGCATTCGCCCGGAACCGCGTGACACGCTGGCCTAATCTTGTTACAAAAAGGGCTCACAGGGTGTCCTCGAAAGGCCTTAGCTGGTCGACAGCTAGGCCTGAAATTGACAATGGAACGTGGCTTCGTATTTGGAAACAGTTAAATTTAACTTGCATCTGCTGCCGCTGCGGTTAGCAAGAATGCGCACTTTCGGATCGCTATCAGTCGAGAGGTAAAAGCCATGACGCATCAGCTTCGACTGTCCTCTGCGCCACTGCGGCGCGCGATCCGCGGTGTCGCGGCGGTGCTGTTGATGGGCTTTGCCAACGTAGTCATCGCGCAGACCGGGGCTCACGAGGCCAACGATCTCAGTGCTTTCAAAAACCTGCCATTTGAAGCTTTATTCAACATAGCCATCACCAGCGTATCGAAACGAACGGAGCGACTTGTCGATGCCGCTTCGGCTATTCAAGTCATCACCCCGGAAGAAATCCGGCGCTCCGGCGCGTCGAGCCTGGCCGAAGCATTGCGTTTGGCGTCCAATCTTCAAGTGGCGCAAGTTGATGCGCGCCAGTGGGCGATTAGCGCCCGCGGCTTCAACAGCACCACCGCCAATAAGCTGCTTGTGCTAATCGACGGGCGCACCGTCTACACGCCGCTTTTTTCCGGGGTCTTCTGGGACGTCCAGAACGTCATGCTAGAAGACATCGACCGCATCGAAGTGATCAGCGGCCCCGGAGCGACGCTGTGGGGCGCAAACGCCGTCAACGGTGTCATCAACGTCATAACCAAGAATGCGCGCGATACTCAAGGCGCGCTCGTGAGCGCGGGCGCAGGGTCGCTGCTTAGAGGCTTCGGCAACGCGCGCTATGGCGACAAGATTGGCAAAGACGGCTACTTCCGAGTTTATGGCATGGGCTTTGATCGCGACAACACGTTTTTGCCCAACGGACGCGAGGGAATTAACAACTGGTATATCGGGCAAGGCGGCTTTCGCGGCGACTGGCTGCCCGCGCATGGCGCGAAGGTGAGTGTTCAAGGGAATTTCTACGGCGGCGAGATAGCGCAGCCCGCGCCGGGCGATTTGACGGTTGACGGGCAAAATCTGGTCGGCCGATGGACCCACGCTCTCGCCAATAATTCCGAGATATCGCTTCAGGCCTATTGGGACAGAACCAGCCGCCGGATTCCAAACTCGATCACGGAGGTGCTGAACACCTACGACATTGAATTTCAGCACCGCCTGCCGATCGGCGTGCGCAATAATTTGATTTGGGGCGGCGGCTACCGGCTCATGCACGAGAACGTGAAAAATAGTGCCGCGATTGCCTTTAGGCCGACGCAGCGCGATCTGCAGCTCGTCAGCGGCTTTTTGCAGGACGAAGTGTCCTTGATTCCAGATCGGCTGATTCTGACCGTGGGTTCGAAGTTCGAGCACAACGACTTTTCAGGGTTTGAGTTCCAACCGAGCGCGCGCATCGCCTGGATGCCGGTCACCAACCATACGCTGTGGGCCGCGGTGTCGCGCGCCGTGCGATCGCCCAGCCGCATCGATACCGAATTATTTGTGCCGAGCGCGCCGCCATTTGTCGTGCGCGGCGGCGGCAACCGATTCGACTCGGAGAGCGTGATCGCCTACGAACTCGGCTATCGCACGGAGCTGGCGCCTCGACTGGGGCTGGCGCTTTCCACTTTTTTCAACGACTACGATGACCTTCGCAGCGTCGAGCCGATCGCCGGCGCGCCCGGGCAGTCTATTATCCTGAACGGGTTGCGAGCGAAAACCTACGGGGCGGAATTATCCCTCGCCTGGCAGGCCACGGATTGGTGGCGACTGCGCGGCGGTTACACCTATTTCCACAAACGAATTCTCTTCGGCAACAGTCGGGACATCAATCGCGGCCGCAGCGAGGGCAACGATCCGCATCATCAGTTGCTAATTCAGTCGATGATCAATTTGCCGGGTAATCTGGAGTTGGATTCGGTGCTGCGTTACGTCGACAATCTCAATCAGGTCGGCCCGACGGTGCCGAGCTACGTCTCGCTGGACCTGCGCTTGGGCTGGCGGCCGACTGCTAACTGGGAATTCGCTCTCGTCGGGCAAAACCTTGTGGAGAAAAGACATGCCGAATTCGGCGCGCCGGCGACCCGCCAGGAGATCCCGCGCAGCGTTTTCGGCAAGCTGACATGGAAGTTTTGGACCGGCGGCAATGACGCAAAAAATCACGCACGTTAATTGCGCATTCGACGACCCGCCTGCTGCGCCGCCCGGCTTCATTAGCGCGTGCGCGCGGCTCACGGCGCTTGGCAATTTTCGTCAGCGCGCGCTGTGGGTGGTTTTGATATTCGCCTATTTTATCTTAGCGGTGCCCGCTGTTGCGCAAGTCTCCAAGGAATATCAGTTGAAGGCGGTGTTCTTGTGGCGCTTAGCCCAGTTTACCCAGTGGCCGAACGATGCTTTTGAAAATTCCGAAAGCCCTATTATTATTTGTGTGTTAGGCGACAACCCGTTCGATGGCGCGTTGCATGCGGCGGTAGCGGGGGAAACGGCGCATGGCCGGAAGTTCGTCGTGCAAAATCACCGCGCGATCGAGCAACTTAAGACATGCCATATTCTTTACATGGCCGCTGCCGGTCCGCGCCAAGCCAAGGAAATTACCGCGGCCATAGCGCGCAGAAGCGTGCTTACCGCCCGAGACGGTGACATCGCCAGTTCGTATCCGACAATCATCCAATTCATAACCGAACAAAATAAGATCAGGCTCCAGATCAATCTCAAGGCTGCCGCAGCCGCGCGGTTGGTGCTTGATCCGCGGCTGCTGCGTTCCGCGGAAATTATTGAGAGCGAATGATGCCCGGATCCGATCCGAAAAGCTCACTGCAGAAGCGCGTCCGAGCCGTCATCCTGCTCGCCAGCGTAAGCGTTTTGTTCGTCACCGCCGCGGCTTTCGTGGCCTACGAAGCTCTCAGCTTTCGCAACCGCCTGATCCGCAATCTCTCCACGCTCGCACAGGTGATCGCCGACAACAGCGCCGCGCCGCTGGCCTTCGACAACAAAGCGGTTGCCGAAGAGATTTTAGCCGCGCTTCGAGCCGAGCCCGATATCGAGGCGGCGGCGATTTACGACGTGGGCGGCAATCTTTTCGCAAAATATCCGCCGGGGCTGCAGACGGCTGCGCTCCCGGACCGCCCTGATAAACCCGGCCATGAGTTCAAAAAAACCGCGTTGGTTCTGTTCGCGCCGATAGCTCAAGAAGTAAAGCAGATTGGCACGTTGTATCTGCAAAGTTCTTTTCGCGGCCTATACGAGCAACTGTGGCGTTACGGCCTTATTGTCCTCGCCGTTCTAGGCGGCGCTTCGGCCGCCGCCTTGATCCTCTCGACGCTGTTACAGAAGCGAATTTCCGGTCCCATTTTGGCGCTCACCCGCGCCGCTGAGACCATCAGCCAACGCGGCGATTACTCGGTTCGCGCGCCCAAGCTGACCGAAGACGAGCTCGGCACCCTGACCGACGCTTTCAACCGAATGCTCTCTGAAACTCAGGAAAATCAGGATCGCCTCGCCGAGCAGGCGCGGCTGCTGGATTTAAGCACCGATGCGATCATCGTGCGCGACTTGCAGGGTACCATACAGTTTTGGAATCGTGGCGCGGAGGAGCTTTACGGCTGGTCCCAATCAGAGGCCCTTGGCGAGCGAAAACATCAATTGCTTCAAACAGAATTTTCCGAGCCGCTGGAGCAAATCATGGACAGGCTGCACCGAGAGGGGCGCTGGGCCGGCGAACTGGTCCAGCGGAGGCGCGACGGCGGCCGTATCCACGTCAGCACCCGCTGGGTCCTGGACCAAGGGATGGCCGGCAGTTTGCCAAGAGTGTTGATCACCGACAATGACATCACGCTGCAAAAGCAAGCCGAGGAACTCATGAGGTCGGAAGCCAAACGCCTCGATGCCCTGGTAGCGCAGCGCACCGCCCGGCTGCAAGAAACCATTGGCGAGCTCGAAGCGTTCTCGTATAGCATCTCGCATGATATGCGCGCGCCGCTGCGGGCGATGCAAGGCTATGCAAACGCGTTGTTG
>JBGTCC010000377.1:0-2446 GCA_041749055.1 Thermodesulfobacteriota bacterium
GTGTTGAGCATCATGCCCCTCAACCCGGCCTTGGCGCAGTACTCCATTTCGTTCACCGCAGCGTCCACCGAATGAGTCGGGATCGCCCCGAGGGCGACCAAACGGTCGCGATTGACCGTGCAATACTCTTCGGCAAGAAAAGTGTTGTACGCGTGCACCGTAGCTAGATAGGCGTCGTCATTCTTGATGCCGCGCCAAAAACTCAGATTGCTCGCCGAGGTGTAGAGAATTTCGCCGTCAACGCCGTCCTTGTCCTGCTCTTTTAAACGTTGGTCCGGCGACCCCGCCCCTTCCGACCCTTCGTAGCTAACCCCCCTAAGCTCATGCCGCTCATAGGGCTTACCGGCAATCGCCAACCCGACCACGTAAAGCGGCCGCCCTTCGATAATGATGCCATCCCCTCCGTTGGCGAGTTTGACCAGCCTGGGCGCGCGATCGCGATACTTCTCGGGCACGCGATCAGTCCATCGCGACGGTGAAATCTCTAAATGCGAATCAGCGGAAAACAAACGGTACTTCGTTGCCATGATCGAGCTCCCATCTCTCCGAAAAGGATTGAACCTTTGAACCTTGAACGAACCTACCGCGGCGTCTGCAACCACTTCTCCGGCTCCAACCCCGGCCGGTCTTTGTACTTCTCGGCGATAGCGCGCACCTTCGGGTGATCCGCGGTAGTAATTCTGCCATCCTTGTAGACATAGTTCTCGCCGATCTTGAGAGTCCCGCCGCGCAGCTCTGCGGAAATATGCATTAGGTACGGAAACGTTTTGCTGCGACGGCTGTTGCCCATGTGGAAGTGAAAACTGCTCCAGTGATGATGTTCGATAAAGTGGCGGTACGGCGCGTTGGGACACTGGTGCGGCTCTAAGATCGCCGATGGATGCACCCCTCCGTGAAAGCCGCGCACTTCATAAGCGGCGTCGCCCAAATATTTAGCAATGAATTGGTAGAAGCGGGTCAGCGTCTCCGCTTCGGCGCCGCCTTCGAATTTTTTGACCTGGCCTTTCTCGATGAACACTCTTACCGGCTGCTTGAACGGACAAGGCACGCCGATATGGCGCGCCCAAATCACGCCAATCTCGTTAATGATGCCGACACCCTCGGCGTCTCGTGCGCGGATCGACGACCAGACGCCTTCGGGAAACGGCCGGTAGACGCCGATGTCGCGATAATGCGCGTAGTCGTCCATGTCTTCCGGCTTCACTACATAGCCTTCGATATGCGAGCCGTTGGGATGGGTCATCACCCACTTGGCGCCCGGCACCGCCAGCGCGCAAGCCTGGACACGGATCTCAGAGACCAATTCGTAAGGCGTCAACCCCCAATTGCTCGTCAGCAGCGAGCCGGTCGTCGCCATGTTGCGCGCGTAAGGGATGTTATGCTCCTCGAGAATGTCTGCGGTCTCGCGCAACTCTTCTTCGAAAGTCAGATCGACGGCGTTGCTGATGATACAATCGGCGCCCTTCATCGCGGCGGCAACGATCTTTGGCACGCGCCAGGCTTTGCCGGGATCGGCGCCCTCGCCCCAAAGCACCATCGGCCGGTAGGGAATGTCGCACCAAACCACCGTGGCGTCGGCGCCACGCTGGACGATCGCCGAATGAAGCCAAGAGATGGTTTCCGAGTCGACAATATTGACGCCGCCGTACATGCCGTCGTTGCCGGCAACCAGCAGCACATTCATCCCCGGCTTCACCTTGGCACAGTTGTCGACCATGTCGCCGACAGCAATCGCCGCTTGCTTGGGAATCAATGGCACAAAGCTCATGAATATCTCCAAAACACTTGTTCAAAAGTTCAAGGTTCAAGGGTTCAAGGTCAGATCGGACTGGGACCCATTTAACCCTGGAACTCTTGAACCCCTGAACGAAAATTTATGCAACTTTTGCCTGTGCCCGCGCCGCTTCAACCAAAGGCCGATACTTCGCACACAGCGCCTTCCAGTTCTCAGCCTTTTTCTTGGCTCGTTCGACGGCGGTCTCGGAAAATTTCACGATCGGCGTGCGCGCTGGGCCAGGATTGACATAGCCGGCGAATTCGATGGGCAACTTCGCCGTGGCGCCTTCGTTGCCGCCGGGCCGCTCTCCGCCTGCGGCGTTCATGATGTCGCTGATGACCGCGATCGCTTCCTGATCCTTGCCGGCGCGGACCAAATTTCTCAAATGCAGTACCGGCCAGGGACCCATCCAGGCGTCGATCGACCAACAGCCCGCCGAGCCCATGCGATAGTAAGGAACCATCTGCGCCTGATTGGTCATGACACTGATCTTGCCGCGGATGATTTCCATCAGCCGGAGAAATTCGCGGGTATCGCGATGGCTATCCTTCATGCCGACGATGTTCGAACATTTCACCAAGCGCGGAAACACCGACACGGGGATCTTGACCTTATGGTTGACCGGGTTGTGATAAATCAGAAACGCCAGCTTGGGAAACATCTCGGCGA
>JBGTCC010000378.1:0-6858 GCA_041749055.1 Thermodesulfobacteriota bacterium
TCTGAAACTGAAAAAAAAAAAACCGGCAACTTGGAGTTGCCGGTTTCACCACTCGCTCCCTGAGCCCCATGGTGACCACGTCGGGGACTTCAGATCATAGCGTCAACTATCTCGAATCTTAGAGTAGCAAATTAGTTAACCAAGACTACCGGTAATCGGTTGATGATTTGCTGGAAGGTGGTGTTCCACGAAGTCGCCCCAACCGGCGACGGTGTACAGTTGGCCGGCGCCGGACCGTTGCTTCCATAAAATATCACGAACACCTTTACTGTCTGTCCGGCAATTTGCCCGGTCATACCGACGTTTGTCCCATTCTTGATGTCTTGGGCGACGTTGTAAGTTAACAAATTGACTCTGTGATTGGCGGTGCCGCCGGACGACGGTGTACATGAAGCAAAACTTGCGGCAGTGCTGTAGTTCATGTCGGTATCCGACAGTAATACGAGAAATTTTTGTGAGTTCTGCCGGGCCACACCGGGTTGAAAAAGTCTGAGGCGGGACTGGGTGAGTCCTTCACAAACATTGGTGCCGGAACCACCGGTTCCGGGGAGCGCGTTGATGGCGTTATGAAGTTGCGAAGTAGCGTTGGTAAGCTGTGCGAGGTGTCCGGTTGGATAATCCTGACTCTTCTTGCAATTGTTCGTTCCTGTCAGATTATAACACCCTCGAAAGGGCGCCATGGTGGCTAGTGCGGTTGCAGTGCCGCCCACAGGGAAAAGTGCGTCTACTAACGCGTTGGCGCCCGTCTTCATTGGACCAAGCCAACCACCCCGCTCATAGAAGCCGTATCGTCGAGAGTCATGGCCAGGTCGATAGTCCCGGCCCCCGCCGCCACTGCGCTAACGGAGACATTGATGACGCTGCAAGTGGTGCAACCCATCAGTTTGCCAGCGGCAACGAAAATAGTCGGCGTCGCAACGTTGGCCGTGACTTTGACGGAGCTTTTGGGATTGCCCGCGGCGTCGTTGGTAGTCACCTGGACGACATTGAGAATACCGCAGTTAGTGACTCCATTCATCCGCGCCGAGTCGCATGCAGCGGTTTGCGCCGCGGTTATTCCCCCGCTATTGATCTTTGCAGCCGCTGCGATCGCCGCGGCATCGACGACTCGAGCCATCGAGGCTCTAACCAAGTATGCCCGCCCGCCGTCGCTGGCCAAACCAACCATAAAGAGCAGTATGGCGAACATTAACAAGATAAAAACCAGCGCTTGGCCCTTTTCATCTGTGTGTTTCATAATTTGTTCCTCGTCGTTTCTACGTGACATCACGACCTGCCTGGTTAGCCGACAACATCCATGAAAACCGTTCTGCGATAAAAAATTCCGGGTGCAAGAGCGCCAATGAACGCTTCCACCGGCGTTAACTTACTCGGACCATAATCGTAGAAAACTTCAATGACATGAAGCACGAGTCCCTGCGTAGATAAATTTTTGACCTCAGGCAAAAGCAGGTAGGCGCAATCTCCATGATTGCCCAAATTGCTATTCTGGCTCAGGGAACCATATTGCCAGGTGACGTTGCCGGGCCAATTGGTGTTGCTGCGGCGAATTCGGTAATTATCCGGCTGACCATTCGCAATATTTCCGCCGCCACAGGGAAATCCCGGTCCCGTATTCCACTCGACCATAGAGTAGTAGATCTTATATTGATTCGGCCCTTTGGCTCCGCTGCCGGTTGGGTTGATGACCGGGACTGCCTTGCTGATGACCGCAGTCAAATCCGCATTGACACTCGTCGCCCACTCCGTCGAGCCTTTCACTCCGTGCTGACGGGATACAATATTAGTGGCTTCACGGGTCAAATGGGTCAACACCAGATAAGAGTTGATCATGTTGCCGATCTCGATGACCCCGAAACCCAGGCCTATCAACATCGGGATGCCAAATGTCATCTCGACCAGGCTTTGACCTTTTCTCGAACTCAAGTATTTGCGTATGAATCTCATAATGATCTCCTGGGTCGATTACATATAGACTTCGTTTTTCCAGGTCGTGTTGGCGACAAGCGTTACGCTGGGCAGTAGATGATCGAACATTCCGGTAAACCACCCTCTCGAATACGTCGCGGTGAGAGTTACGGTCTGACCTGGACCGCCCGCCGGTTGCGTGCAACCACCGACACAGGTCAGCGTAAGATGGGAGGAAACATTTACGCAGGAAAGACCCGTAGCGATCAGATTATTGCAGAATTTGTCTTGGACCTTTTGCAGACGAGCGTTGGGGTTGGTTCCCGCATATAGCGGCCCGCTTCGGCGATCGCGTGCTGTAGCGTGGTCTTGGTATAAAACATGTGCGAGAACTCGACGACCGCCATAACAACCGTATAAAGGAGCAAGAACCCTAAGGTGAACTCCACGGCGCTCTGGCCTTTGTTATTCTTCGAGCGGTGCGTCATCGTTTCGACTCTCCCTTCGACAATCTCTGAAACCGGACCAACATAACGGCAACCTAAAGTGCCGGTTTCACCAATCACTCCCTGAATCCCATGGTGACCACGTCGGGGACATCAGATCACGGCTTTTGTCAGTGTTAGAGCAGCAAACATGCCAGTGACATCCCGGACAAAAATGATCAGACTTCAGGTCACTATCGGTTCCGAGTTGTCCTTTGCGGGAATCAAATGGTGCAGAGTTTCCATACGCGTTGCACGGGCAAATGCGTCACCCACTGCGAGGAAACCATCTCAACGCTGGCCGCTATGAGGCGTAAATCCACGGTCTTCACTGTGAGCGCGGGGGTATTGCGCTGACAGCGTGAGTAATCCTTATGCTAATTTTTCTGATAAAAATTAGCGACTGGCAACGCCACCACCGGAGAGTGAAATCGGGCAGGCGGGTCCACGAGACTTCCGACGCCACATCAAGTCACCTCATGATTGCCGCCATGCAGAAGAGTCCTGGGTAACGATGCAATGTTCGCATCACCCTGGGCGGCCGCTGGCGGCGTTTCCCCGGTTTCGACCATCGACAACCGCACCGTCGACAAGTTCTTATCGTCCAGCGGTCAGATACAGCCGATCGCGAAACCGATTAGTAACAAACCCAAATTTTATGCTACAGAGTTACCAACCATATTAGCCCAAACCGCCATGCGCTTTGGTATTCAACTCTATCCACCCTGCACCGCCCCGGAAATGGCCGCCTACGCCAAAAAAGCCATGGACCAGCATAGCTTCGACAAAGTCTGGGTGCCCGATCATCTGACCTACGAGAACGTCTTCGTCATTCTGGCTGCCATCGTCGGTCAGACCCAGGCTCACGTCGGGACATCCGTCACCCACCCTTGGGCGCGCACCCCGGTGGATCTCGCTTCGAGCTTCGCCGCCCTGGCACACCTCGCCGGTGATCGTGGCATCACCGTCGGCATCGGCGCCGGTTCGCCGTCGTCAAACATGATTCGCAAGACCAAGCGCGTCGCCATGGCGCGGCAAACGATCTTGTTCCTGCGCGCAATGTTTGCCGGCAAGACAGTCAAGCTCGGCGCCTTTGGCGATCTCGCCGAATTTTTCCGCCTCGATCCCAATGCCGAAGGGTTTATCCGGCTGCCACCCAAGCAAGCGCCGGAAATCTTCGTCGCCGCCGCCGGTCCGCAGATGCTCAAAATGGCCTGGGACATCGGCGACGGTTTGATCGTCAGCAATCTTTCTTTCCCAACCGCGCTGGTACGACAGGGCGCTATCGACCTGGCGATGGCGGAGTTGGAAAAGGCCCGCCGCGCGCGCCACGACGGCCAAAAATTCACCAAGGTTTTGCATCTGCATATTTCAGTTTCACGCGATGGCCCAGCGGCCAAACGCTTCGCCAAACCCATGGGTGCCGGCGCGCTCATCCAAGGCCATTTGCTCAAGCAGCGCATGCTGAAGCTACCCGTCCCTGAAGCAACCGCCGAGGTGGTCGCCGCCGCTCATCGTTCAGGTAAGCCGGTGAACGAGATGATGGAGCTGATCAGCGACGATTTGATGACACAGGTGGGTACGGTCATCGCCGGCACGCCGGCCCAATGCACCGACGGCATCGATGAAATGCTGCGCGCCGCCAAGCCGTACGGCTTCGATATCGTCGACATGGCCTCGCCGTTGGGACCGAACTGGGACGAAGCCATTGATCTGATCTGCCAGGAAATCATTCCCGAAATCGAACGGCGCTCTGCGTCGTATTAGAAAGCTCGCCCATGATGATGCCATCGACCTCACTAACAGGTCACCAGTCCACCGCCAGGCCTGTGCTATTGCTCTTGGTGATCCTGAGCATGGTTATGGGCTGTGCAGCCGCAACATCTCATTCGCCGCGGAATGAAGCGTCAAGCCGAGCTGACAACCGACTCGACGCGATCCTATGGCAAACCACTTCTGCGGAATATCGTGTGCTTGCTAAAATGATTTACGCCAACGCCCAAACGCACTTGGAGCGCGCCCTCGCCGATCCCAATTGGTCCGCCCTATCGGCGCAGAAAGATAATTATCAAAATCTGCCACCGGCGGTGATCATGGATGTCGATGAAACCGTGATCGACACCGGCGCTTTCCAAAGCCAGCTGGTGCGCAATAACGCGCGTTTTTCGAGCCGCCCCTGGCGCGAATGGCAGTCGCGCAACCCACCGGAGGCGGTTCCAGGTGCGCTTGAATTTATTGCCGCGGCGCAGGCACGCGGGGTAACGATATTTTTCGTCACCAATCGCGATCATGCCACCGAAGCGGCCACCCGGCTCAATCTCGCCACCGCCGGCGTCAAACTACCGAGCGATTTAGACACCGTGCTTAGCCGAGTCGAACGGCCGGACTGGGGCAGCGACAAGGAGAGCCGGCGCCGCTACATCGCCCAGTCCCACCGCGTGCTCATGCTTATTGGCGACGACCTGGCCGATTTCATTTCCGAGTACCGCACCACGCCGGCGCAGCGTACTGCCGCAGCGGTTAAACACGACGCATGGGGCACCAAGTGGTTCATACTGCCCAATCCGATGTACGGTTCTTGGGAAGCGTCGCTTTACGATTTCCGCAACGATCTCGGCAGCGAAGATCTATCGAAGCGAAAATTCGACCAGCTGCGTTAGGAGAGACTATGATCGGCAAAATGTTAGTCGTCGGTTGGACACTGATCGCCCTCATCATTCCAGCATCCGCCCTTCATGCCCAATCGGCCAAAGCGATCATCGACCAGGCCGCGAAGGCGATGGGCGGCATGAACGCTCTGCGTGGGCTGAAGAATGAAGTCATCGAAAGCGAAGGCAAGCAGTTCGACTCGGCCTCGACACCCAAACCGCTCGGCCCGACCCGGCAGATCAGCACCTTTCGGTATACCTTGACCCGCGACCTGACCCAGCCGCGCCTACGCCTGGAATGGGATGGCGACAACTCGGCGCGCAACCAGAGCGTCCGCTTCGTCGAAGTTATCGACGGCGACACAGGATCGCTCGGCGAAGGCGCGACCAATACGGCGAGGCTTAGCCGTTTACACCCCGGACGTCTGGCCACCCGCTTGCGCGAAGAAAAACGCGCGCCGGCGAAAATATTACTGACCGCCGCCAACCAAAGCTCACTGCGCCGGCGCGCCGACGCCGACGTCAATGGCCAACCCAACTATGTGTTGAGTTTCATCGACAATAGCGACGAGTTTCATCTTTACATCGACGCCAAGACCCATTTACCGACCCAGGTCGACATACTCGAAGACGATCCCCTCGAAGGTGACAGCAGCTATGTTTTGCGCTATGGCGATTGGCGTAAGAGCGGCGCGGTGATGCTGCCGTTCAGTTTGCGCACCGAACTCAATGGCAAGCCTTTACAGGAGGAACAAATCAAATCGATCCAGCATAGTCTCACCTTCGCCACCGACCCATTTGCCATCCCACCGGAAGTCCGTAATGAAAAAACCGACGCCAAACCGATCGCGTCCCAATGGATACCGCGCCGCGTCGCCGGCAACGTCAGCTACTTGGATTTCGGCCGGCCACCGGCGGTGGAATGGCATCGCTTGGCCGATGGCGTGCACAAAATCCAAGGCGTCGGCCACGCTACCATCGTGGTCGAGATGGGCGATCATTTGATCGCCATTGAGGGACCGCTTTATGACCAACGCACCGCGCCCGTGGTGCAGTCGATCAAAGACAAGTTTCCCAACAAACCGATTCGCTACGTGATCCCGACCCATCACCACCTCGACCATGCCGGCGGCATACGTGCCTTCATGGCCACCGGCGCGACCATCGTCGTGCCATTCTCCGCCAAAGAGTTTTACCGCCGCGTCGCCATAGCGCCGCATACGCGCAAGCCCGACAGCTTGACGAAACAGCCCACTGGCGTCGTCATCGAAGCCTTCGGCGGCGGCCCGCGCATCCTCAGTGACGGCCAGCGCCGCGTCGAGGTCCATCCCCTGCCCTTGCCTCACGCCGAAGACTTGGTGGTCGTCTATTTACCGGCGGAGAAAATGATCATCGAGGCGGATCACATCAGCCCGCGCAAAGGTGAAGTGCGACCGGCGGCATCGGTTAGAGAATTTGTCCCGGCGCTCGACAAGTTGAATCTCGACGTCGTGACCATCGTCGGCATTCACGGCGACAGCGCGACGCTGCAAGCCGCGCGCGCCGCGGCGCAAGTGACAAAGTGATTACGGAGGACAGAATCATGAAACGATCAGCTCCCATGGCCGCCCTTTGGATCGGCTTAATTGCCAGTTCATGGACAAACAGCCGCGCCTAAGAAACACCCGAGCCGGCGCCAGCCGATCGCGGCGCGCCCGCTGATCCGCGTGCCCACCGCGTTGCCGTTGGACGAAGCGAGGGTCATCGTCGAAGCGGCTAAGGCTGTGGTCAAAGCCTAAAACGGCCGCGCCGCCTCAAAGCCGCCATGGCGGCGTGGT
>JBGTCC010000379.1:0-3569 GCA_041749055.1 Thermodesulfobacteriota bacterium
CACCGGCGTGTGGTAGTAAACGATCTTGCCGTCGCCATCTGCGAAACCGAGCGGGCCCAAGTCGCGCGATTGAAAGGCTTCGACGCGGTAGGTAGCGGTCTTGGTGACGTCGCGGCCGTTGAAGATCGTATCGTTCATCACCAGCAAGCAGCCGCGGCCTTTGGAACTCGGATCGGCGGCGACTTTAACGGCGTTGACTAAATTCAAATAGCCGTCGGCGCTGATCGCCGACGACGGCCGCATGGAACCGACGACCACCACCGGCTTGTCGGTCTTGAGCACGAGATTTAAGAAATAGGCGGTCTCTTCGATGGTGTTGGTGCCGTGGGTGATGACGATGCCGTCGGCTTTGTCCTCGTCGAAGATCTTATGGATGGTGCGCACGAGATCGAGCCAGTCTTTGTCCACCAAGGCGTGGCTCGGCAAGCGGCGAAAGGCGATCTCTTGAATTTCGGCGATGCCCTTTAGTTCTGGCAGCTGTTCGAGCAGCTCGCCGTCGTTCAAGCGCTTGCCCGCTTCGATGTACCAGGCGAGATCAAGGCGGTCCTTCCCCACCGAGTCGATGGTGCCGCCGGTTAAAATCAATGCAACTCTGGGTAAATTGGCCATGGATACTATCCTTCTTTCTTTTGAGTAAATGGTTAGAAATTTTTATCTGGGCGGACTTAGAAGTTCAAGCCGTTCAAAACGTTCAAGTCGTTCAAAAGGTTTTCGGCCAAAAATTCAAATCTCCGATTCTTCCGAGCACGATCACGCTGCCTTCAATTCCACCAATGCTTCCTTGGCAAATTTCTCGATCTGCTCACGGCGCTCGGGATAGTGCGGGATCATGAACTGCAGGCCGATGTGGATGGCGCCGACGGCGATGAATTGCTTCAGGCGATCGGTGATCTGTCGAATGCTACCCTTGAGATAGTCGGTTATCGGCGGACCGTCGGTCGGCGTCAGCTCTACAGGCAGGCAGCATGCCAGCTTAACTTCGTCCGGGTCGCGGCCGGCTATTTTCGCTTCGGCTCGAACAGTTTCATAGCCAACGGCCAACTGCTCTGGCGTGACTTTGACGAAGTAGGGAAACCAGGCGTCGCCGAATCGGCCGGCGCGACGCTGGGCGAATTTGCCTTCACCGCCGACCCAGATCGGCAGCCGGGGCTTTTGATAGGGCTTGGGCAAAACGGCGATGTCGTCGACGTTATAATATTTGCCGTGAAAGGTGATGTGCTCTTGGCTCCATAACTGTTTGAGCAAGGTCAACTGTTCGTCGGAAACCTTGCCGCGTTCCTTGAACGGCGCGTTCATGGCGGCAAACTCTTCCTCCATCCAACCGACGCCGACACCGAGAATCAATCGACCGGTGGACAATTGGTCTATCGTCGTCGCGATCCGCGACCAATGGAGCGGATGACGATAGGGCAGCACCATGACGCTCATGCCTAATTGAATTGTCTCGGTGCAGCCGGCCAAGAACGCTAGGCAAGTCATGGTATCGAAGAACGGCCGGTCGGGTGGGACGATGAACGTCGCCTCCTTGCTATAGGGATAGGTGGTGCCGATCTTCCACGGAATGACTAAACGGTCGGCCGCCCAAACCGAATCGTAGCCCAGCGCTTCCGCTTCCTGCGCCGCTTGTCGCAGCGTATCGCGGCTGGCGGCGCGGCCTGAGACCGGCAGAAAAACACCGAATTTGGTCACAAATCCTCCGAGCAAATTTCGTTGACGGCTGAGGCTGTTGAAGTTAGCTTTCGGCACGCGAAAACAAACCTCTTTGGGAATTAACATAATGGAACTTAAATGGCTATTTGGCGGGCAATTGCCGCGTGGGTAATTATATTGATCGGCGCGCGCGCGCCGGCAAAGCAGCTGGTGAAAGTACCGGTGCAGTTTCCATCGATCTCGCCGGCGGTGAGCGCCTTCGCCAGAATCTACGACCTCATGCGCCCGAGCCCGACTCAAGACGACATAGTCAATGAACAGATCCAACGCAAATCGTTGGAGCATACCGTCGACCGCGCTGGTTTGAAGGAGCCGCCACGGTTGGAGAGGATTTTCGATTACTCGGTGGCTTTGAAAGTTCGTAACGAGTTGCGTGCGAAGGGGGGGAGGCCATGAGAAGCGAGTTGTCGTTTCCGGCGCGGGCCGTTCTGTGCGAGTATATCGGTAATATACGGTCCAAATATATTGGCAAAACTGCGAATGAAAACGGATTGACAAGTTGTTGATCGAAAAGCTAAAAGTCGGGCAACTGTGATTTGGGATTCCGTAATATACTGGTCAGCATTTAATGGTTAGACGGCCTCAGTGATCCCGACAGGTTTCTCAAGGGAGATTAGACAATGACCAAGACCGACAAGAGGGGAAATCCCGTTTCGTACGGATCGCAGGCAGCGATCGAGCGTCTTGACCGAGTATTCGACATGATGCACGCCTATCAGGCCGATCCGCTGGCCGAGGTCGAGGTGATCATTGCCGAGCATCCGGACTTTGCGCTGGCGCACGCGTTTCGCGCCGGCGCACTGGCGACGGCAACCGACAAAGCGTTCGAGCCGGAACTGATCAAGAGTCTGAAAGCCGCCGAAGGACTCGCCCGGAAGGCCAACGAACGCGAGCGCCTGCATATCGCCGCTTGTCGCGCCTGGCTCGACGGCGAATGGGAGCGCGGAATCGAGGCCTGGGGCCGAGCCTCGACCGAGTATCCGCGCGACTTGCTGGCGCTGCAATATGCGCATCTCGGAGACTTCTATCTGGGATACTCGCACTCGCTCCGCGATCGCGTTGCGCGCGTGTTGCCGCATTGGAATCGCAGCGTTTCAGGCTATGGTTTTGTCGAAGGCATGTACGCGTTCGGGCTTGAAGAGGCAGGCGAATATGCCAAGGCTGAAGAACGCGGTCGCGAGGCCGTTGCCATGAACAGGCAGGATGGTTGGGCAGTGCACGCGGTGACGCACGTGATGGAAATGCAGGGCCGCGCGAACGAGGGCGCAGACTATCTGACTGCTGCTGCCGACGGTTGGGCGCCGAACAGCATGTTTGCATTCCATTTGTGGTGGCACAAGGCGCTGTTCCAGATCGAAGCGAACGACATGGTTTCCGCGTTGAAGCTGTTCGACGAGAACATCGCTGCCGGCGGATTCGGTCAGGCGCTCGAGCTTGTCGACGGATCGTCACTACTGTGGCGGCTTTCGCTGCTCGGGCACGATGTTGGCGACCGCTGGGCAGACCTCGCAGACAAGTGGGAAGCGCGAGTCGATGATGCGTACTATGCTTTCAACGACGTGAACGCGATGATTGCATTTGTCGGCGCGGGCCGCGCCAACGCACAGCAGCGATTGGTCGCTGCCGCCAAGCGCGCAGCCGCCGGTCAAGGTACGAACGCGATGATGAGCCGCGAGATCGGTGTGCCCGCCTGCGAAGGTATTGCGGCGTTCGGTCGCGGCGATTATGCGCAGACGATCGAACGCTTGATGCCTGTGCGCGGCAAGGCTAACCGTATGGGCGGCAGCCATGCGCAGCGCGACATGCTCTCGTGGACGCTCACCGAAGCGGCGATCCGGCTCGGCGACCGCGCGCTGGCC
>JBGTCC010000380.1:0-5410 GCA_041749055.1 Thermodesulfobacteriota bacterium
GATTTTGCAGGCGGCGCAAAAATTCGACAAACGGCTTTTCGCCTTCGCCGCGAATGACGTAATCGACATGCGCCGATGCCAGCAGCGATTGCGGCACGGCCGAGGCGTGGGAGCCGCCGATGACGACGATGGCATTCGCGGCTCGCTTCGCCCGTAGCGCGACTTCGAGGGCCTCGCGGAAATAGGGTGTGAATAGCGACGAGATGCCGACGACGTCCGGTTGCAGCGCCGCGATTTCTTCCTCGATGGCGTCGAAGGATTTACCAAAATGATAGTAGCGATGAAAAGTTGAGAACGGCGACTTATCCGCGACACTGTAATACTCGGTCAGGTAGCGGAGTTCCTTTGGGATCGGCACGGTCCTGCGGCTGGCGCCGCCGTGATAGTCTTTAACGATCACTTCGATTTCCGGAAGATGTCGGTTAACCGCGGCCTTTAAATAACACAGGCCGATGGGCTGTAGCCGCATATCGGTGTCGTAGAAATCTTGTACCGGCGGTTGGATGAGGAGAACTCGCATTTTACAACCGGTTATATCCTAAGTTCTTGGCACGACGGAAGCGGTTGTATTGTCAAATCAACAATACTAAAGATTTCTAAAAAGCCGCACCGACGTTGATCGCCGAGGAGACGCCGATGAAGATCGAAAGAATTGAAACGCGCACGCTGGAGATGCCCTACACTAAACCGCTGGTGACGGCGACCAACAATTTTACCGTTGCGCGCGGTTTGTTGGTTACCGTCGTGACCGATGGCGGTGTCGAGGGCTATGGCTATGCCGATCTGTTTCCGCGCGCGGGGGAGACCCCCGAGACCGCGAAGCATGTCATCGAATCGGTGTTGAAGGCCAAGGCGATGGGCAAGGAGTTGGAAGACCTGGGGCGTATTCGCGCCGATATGGATCATGCTCTGACCGGCCATCCGCGGGCGAAATCGGCCTTGGAAGGGGCGCTGTACGATGCCTTGGCGCGCAGCTATCACATGCCGCTGTCGGTGATGCTTGGCGGCAAATATCGCAGCGAGATTAAGGTCATCAAAATGGTCAGCGTCGGCGACCCCGAGGCGATGGCGGCGGAAGCCAAAGAGCTGGCCGCCGAGGGCTTGTCGCTGAAGCTCAAGGTCAGCGGCCGAATCGATAAAGATTTGCCGCGGGTGGTCGCGGTGCGCCAGGCGGTCGGCGACGATGTCTTCATCAAGATCGACGCCAACGAGGCGTACGATGCCAAGAATGCCATTCGCCTCGCCAAAGCCTTGGCCGATCTCGGCGTCGAGGTGTTCGAGCAACCGGTGCCGCGGGATCAATTCGACGCTCTATGGGAAGTGAAGAAACATGCGCCGATCAAGATCGAGGCGGATCAATCTTGCCGCAATTTCGCCGACGCGCAAATGCTGATTAAAAACCGCATGGTCGATTCGATCAACACCGGCATTCCCAAAGTCGGCAGTATCGGCGAAGTACGGCGCATCGCCGAACTGTGCGAAGCCAACGGCATCCGCTGCGCATTATCCAACACCGCGGGCAGCGTGGTCGGCGACGCCGCGGCGCTCCATCTGGCGGCGAGCGCGCCGGGTATCGCGCCGTTATGCGAGTTGGGCGAGTTCGAGGTGATCACCGGCGATCCGTTCTTCGGTCTCGCCGTGACCAAAGGTATTCTCACCGTGCCCGAGGGCGAAGGGTTGGGCGTAAATCTTAGAGGGTTTTGAAGAATGGAGTGATGGATTGCCATGGGAATGGGTTGATGGAGTACTGGAGTGGTGGAGTATTGGGTTTCCGGACCAAACACTCCAACACTCCAATTTATGGGAGGATTGAATGGTGGCCAAGCAGTCTGATTTTGCCGCGGCGATGGACAAGATCGTCGCCGATTGTAACGACCGACTCGAGTGGGTGAAGTCGTCTAAGAACAGTTTGACCAAGGAATCGGCGCGGGTGTTGATCGAGCAGTGGTCGAGCTTTACCCGCCATAGCCGGCAGTGTTGGGCTTATGTCGTCGGCAACTGTCCCCATGTCGAAGTGCGCAAGTTCGTCGTCACCGAGAATTTGTACGAGGAAGAAGCCCAGGAGGGCCATTCCCACTTCGAGATTCTCGCGCGCATGGGTATGGCGCTGGGCTTGACCCGCGACCAGATCGTCAACGCCACGCCGTTGCCGACTACCGTCGTAGCGATGCGCTGCTGGGAAGCGCTGACCAAGAATCGCACCTGGTATGAGGGGCTCGCCGCCAAGTCGGTGCTCGAGCGCACCAACAATCCCAACTGCGGCAACTTTTCGCACCATCAGTCTGACTACTGGATGCGCCAGTTGGGTTTGTCGAAAGAGGACACCGAGTTCTGGTGGATGCACGATTCGGTCGATCAAATTCATGGCGACGGCTCGCTCAATTTACTCGAGACATATCTCACCACCGACGCCGAGAAGCAGGCGGCGCTGCGCGCGGCGGAAGAGTCGATGATGGCGTGGCAGATTTATTTCGATGGCTTTTACTATGAAGGAGTACGCCGCTCGAAAACGCGCTGAGCGCATTTTCGAGCGCGGGTTCAAACCGTTTAACCGCTGCGCTCCGTTCAATCCCCCACCTCTTTCCTTCCCCGCGACGCGGTGGAGGATGTAAGGAGGGGGCTTGAGCGTTTTGAACGGGTTGAGCGTTTTGAACGAGCTGGAGGAACGATGGACAAAACTACAGCGAAGAAATCATTAGAACAGTTCGACGCGGAGCTGAAGCAGTTATTTATCACCGGGCAGTGGCAGTATGAGGGTCTGCTGGCCGCGTGTATCGGCGGGCCGAAGCCGCGCGGCGAGGCTTATCTTTGGCCCTGGAAGATGGTCGGTGAAAAGCTTGCCGAGGCCTGCGACGTGCTCGAAGAGAGTGTGACGGCGCGGCGCAGTTTGCTGTTCAACAATCCCGGCGTGCCGATGGGCGGGACGACGCACACGCTGCTCATGGGCATTCAGATGATCAAGGCCGGCGAAATCGCTTGGGCCCATCGCCATACATTGGCGGCGGTGCGTTTCGTCGCCAAAGGCGACGGCAAGGTGTTCACCGTGGTCAATGGCGAGAAGTGTCCGATGGAATCGAACGATTTGATTCTGACGCCGCAATGGACCTGGCACGATCATCAGAATCCGACCAAGGAGACGGCGATGTGGGTCGATGTCCTCGACGTGCCCTTCATGCTTGGCCTCAACCAGCCGTTTTACGAGCCCTATCCCGGCGACAAAGTGCAAGCGGTGCGCGGCAAGCCGAGCGACTCCTTGCAGCGGCGCACCGGGTTGGTACGGCCGGCTTGGGAAAATTCGCAAAAAGAAAACCTGCCGCTGCGCTATGCCTGGAACGATATTGAACCGCAGCTGCGCGCCCTGGCCGATCAACCTGGCAGTCCCTACGATGGCGTTGCCCTGGAATATGTCAATCCGATGACCGGCGGGCCGACCTTGCCAACGCTGAGCTGCTGGATTCAACTGCTTCGTCCCGGTGATCACACCAAGAAGCATCGCCACACCTCGAGCGCGGTTTATTTCGTTGCCGGCGGCGAGGGCACGACGATCGTCGGCGACAAAGCGCTCGAATGGACCAAGAACGATTGTTTCGCTGTGCCGAATTGGGCCTGGCATGAGCATGTCAACCGCTCGAAGAGCGAGGAAGCGTTGCTTTTCTCGGTCAACGATTCGCCCATCGTCAGCGCCTTCGGCCACTACCGCGAGGAGCCGGAGGTTACATTGAGATCGATGTCGATCCCGGCGGTGCCGGCTCCTCCGAAAAACTAAGTTCCATGTCGTTCCAACCGTTCCAAAGGTTTCAGCCCCCACCTCTTTTCTCCCCCGCGACGCGGGGGATGAAGGAGGGAGATGGAACGGAGCGTAGCGTTGGAACTTCTGGAACGACTGGAACCGACTTACTGAAATCCCACAAGAAAGTGACAAGATTATTATGGCTGATCTGCGAACCTGGTTAGACGATGTCGAAAAACTCGGCCAGTTGATGAACGTCAACGACGCCCATTGGAATTTGGAATTGTCGACGTTGACCGAACTCATCAATGAGCGATCGAAGACCCGGCCGGCGATTGTCTTCGATAAGATCAAGGAATATCCCGCTGGTCATAGAGTAGCGGTTAACTTGCTGTCGTCGTTGCAGCGGCTCGCGCTGACCCTGGGCATGGACCCGAAGTTGGCGCCATTCGACTTCGTGCAGCAGTGGCGCCGCCAGGTTAAATCGATTCAACCCGTCGAACCGCGCTTGGTCAAAAGCGCGCCGCTGTTTGAAAATGTCCAGAAGGGCGCCGATATCGATTTATTCAAATTCCCCGTGCCGAAATGGCACGAGCTCGACGGCGGCCGTTACATCGGCACAGACGATCTGGTGGTCACGCGCGATCCGGAAGAAAAATGGGTCAACGTCGGCACCTATCGCATCATGATTCATGGCCGCGATCACATGGGGCTGCATATGTCGCCGGGCAAGCATGGGCGCGTCCATCGCGACAAGTCTCACGCCGAAGGCAAGGCGCTGCCCATCGCGGTATCCTTCGGCCATCACCCGATCAATTTTCTCGTCGCCTCCACCGACGTGCCCTACCGGGTGAACGAATACGCCTATGCCGGCGGCATCACCGGCCGGCCCCTCGACATCGTCGCAGGGCCCCTCACCGGACTGCCGATCCCGGCCGACTCCGAGATCGCCATCGAAGGCGAGGTGACGCCCAACGATTTCATGCCCGAAGGGCCGTTCGGCGAGTGGACCGGCTACTACGCCAGCAACCAACCGGCCGTACCGGTGATCCGCGTCAAAGCGGTCTATCATCGCAACGATCCGATCCTGTGCGGTTTCCCACTGCTCAAACCTTCCAGCGGCGACAACCTGCATTTCTCGTTGATGCTCTCGGCGTTGATCTGGAACGCTCTCGACGAAGCCGGTGTGCCTGACGTGCAAGCCGTTTGGTCGCATCCTTCGGGCGGCCGCTTCATGACCGTGCTGGCGATCAAACAGCGCTATCCCGGCCACGCCCGCCAAGCGGCGATGATCGCCAGCCAGTGCCGTTCCGGCGCTTATCTCGGCCGCTACGTCATCGTCGTCGACGAAGACATCGACATCACCAATACCGAAGAAGTCGTCTGGGCGATCAGCTCGCGTTCCGACCCCGTTGATTCCATCGAAATTCTCCGGCGCTGCTGGAGCGGCCCCCTCGACCCGCGCATTCCGGTCGGCGAAAAAGGCTTCAACTCGCGCGCCATCATCGACGCGACGCGCCCCTACGAGTGGCGCGATAAATTCCCGAAATCGAGCGGCCACAGCCGCGAGCTGAAGGACAAAGTCGCCGGCGACTGGCAGGCGTTTCTAAACGACAAGGTCGGCGGCAGATAGTCAACCGTATGATTTAACCACAAAGAGCACAAAAGGCACAAAGTAGA
>JBGTCC010000381.1:0-6959 GCA_041749055.1 Thermodesulfobacteriota bacterium
ACCACTGTGCCCTTGAAGAAGTCCGGGTTGTCGCGCGTGTGCAGCGCCGCCGCGTTGGCGAAGGTGAACTCGCGGAAATCCTGCTCGGTGACGAAGCCCTTCTCGACCATCTCAAAGGCTTCAGGAACTACATCTTTCAAATCAGGGGAAGTCGGGGTCGTGCTTTGGTAGCAGACGGCAACATTTACATCGGAGGTTGGCGTTCCATCGCCCAAGCCAGCTAATCCACCGGACGCCAACTGTCGCGCTCTAAATTGTCAGGAACATACGCTGCCCAAATTACGGGAGCATTAAATGGCTTTGTGCCTGGTCTTGAGCAAAAGTATGGATGGCGACGGAATGGTTTCGCAGCAGATCTTCGATTGGTTTGACCGGGCAATTCCCAACGCGAAGCCAAACGAATTTGGGCGGGCTCCCGTAGAGTAAACTCCGCGACTGAAAGTCGGAATCTTTCGACACAATTACAAAGTTATTGGTTTTGGCGTATTCCCAAATCTCCGTGTCGGTTGCTTCGCGCATGCCGATCTCGCGCACATGAAGACTTTCCGGGTAGATGTCGGCTAGGAGTCGCGGCAGGCGTGTCGACAGATTTTGGTCGAAGAGGAACTTCATCCCGGAAGAGTGGCGAGCTTGCGTTCACGATCGGCGGCGAACGCCAGGCACGCACGAATGTCTTCCGCGGTGAGATCGGGGAATTCGGCCAGGAGTTCCTCCTGCGTCATACCGCCCGCGAGGTACTCCAATACATCAGTGACCGTCATTCGGGTGCCGCGAATGCAGGGCTTGCCGCTTCGCTTGTCAGGTTCAATGGTGATGATTTTATGATAATCCATGGCCACATAGTATCATAAATACGATGAAAGCAGGAACGTACTCGTGAGCGCTCGACGGAAGATGCGCTGCACCAAGAGCACACTGTGAACCACGAACCGCCGAAGGGCTATTGAATTTGCTCACACACTTACCGCCGGCAACGGCGCGTTCAGTCCCAGCACATCGGCGACCGCGTGCTCGACCACTGTGCCCTTGAAGAAGTCCGGGTTGTTGCGCGTGTGCAGCGCCGCCGCGTTGGCGAAGGTGAACTCGCGGAAATCCTGCTCGGTGACGAAGCCCTTCTCGACCATCTCAAAGGCTTCAGGAATCACCTCGCGGAAATCAGGCACATCGAAATGGGTGAAGTCGGAGCTGAAGACCGGCCGCAGGCGAACGCCCATGCGGGGATCGAAGGCCCACATGGTAGTTCGGTCGTCCGCCTCGCATCCGAAGTAGAAGTTGCCGGAGAATGCCGCCCGGATATCGTCTGTTGACTGGATACCAGCGGCGGCAAAATCGTCGGCGATAAACTCAGGCCGCGCCAATTCCTCGACGCTACATTCCGGCCGCAAGAAGTCCAGGCTGTTCATGATCGCATCGGCATTGGCTTTCAGCCTCGGGTCGCCATATTGGTCGATAAACTTATGCATCCCGGCGACGCTGGTGGCCTTGGGGTTTTGTAAGCCGGCGGGGCGGCGCTTCTCCCAATGCTCGATCATATCCGCGCACAACTGGCAGGCCCAGCTAACGCCGCCTTCCATGAAACCGAAATTGAGGCTCGGGTAGCGGCGAACCAGACCGCCGAGGAAAACGCCCCGCGCGAAGGCGTGGTTCGATGCGGCGAAGTGGCCGATATGGTTGTAAGTGAAGTTGCTGATGGAGCCGCGATCCGGCCAGCGGCCGCTGCCCGAGTGTTGGGTCACGGCGACGCCAAGGTCGACGCAGCGCCGCCAGAATGGGTCATAGTTATAGGGGCTGTCGAGGGCGAGGGTGTCGACATACCATGCGGCTTTCGTCGCATCGATCCCTTGCGCCGCGCTTGGGATCGGCCGCTCCTGGTTTCCCTTTAGCATGATCGCTCGGTAAGCCAGTTTTCCGACTGCGTATTCAAGCTCGTCAATGGCTTCCTCCGGCGTATGCGCGGGAATGATCGCTACCGGCGCAAATCTCCCGGCATAGGGCGCAAACAGGTCAGCTGTCATCATGTTGTAGGCACGGGCCGCAGCCTGGCGCAGGTGATTCTGGGCGATGCCGTTGAGGGCGAGGCCGAGGCTCGGATAGATCAGCGCGAAGTCGATGCCCAACTCCGGCAGGCGTTGGTTCAACAACGCCGGCAACAGCGCGGTTGCCTTGTCGAGGGTATCGCTGGTGACGCCCCACCAGTTGCTGCGCCGCGTGCGATTGTGCCGGCGCTGATCCCAGGTGGAGCGGTACCAGGCGTGATTGCGCTGCCAGAGCGCTCTGATCTGGTCGACGGATTTAGCGCCGCCCACTGCGGTCAAGTACTCAAGGAAGACCGGCACCGGCTCCAACCAGTGGCCGTCGCCATCGATCACTGGGTGTTTAAGGCTGTCGTGTATCTCTGCGGCGCGATTCTTCATGGTCGATACTCCAGTCGAATTCACGGATGCGGGTGGATAGGATCGACCCAGTAGACCTGCTCCGGCGGCTCGGCGGGCTCGATATCGAGGTTGATGACGATGGGATCTTGACCGCTGCGGACGAGTACGCAACTGAGAATCTCGGTCTTGCTCGCGTTGATCTCTTGATGGGGCACGAACGGCGGTACGAAAATGAAATCGCCGCGCCCTGCCTCCGCAACAAACTCCAGCTGTTCGCCCCAGCGCATACGTGCCCTGCCGTTGACGACGTAGATAACGCTTTCCAACTCGCCATGATGGTGCGCGCCGGTTTTAGCGTTGGCATCAATATTGACAGTGCCTGCCCAAAGTTTGCCGGCCCCCGTCCGGGCATGGGTGATTGCCGCCGCTCTCGTCATACCGGGTGTTTGCGGCGTGTTGAGATCGAGTTGCGAGCTCGCAATGATCTTGACTCCGTGCTCGCGCCAATTGGGCTGTGACTCAGAACTCATTCCATCCTCCTAAATATTCGGGCAACATCTGCCTTAGATTCTGGCGCGTTCCTAGCGCCCGCCGAAGATCTCGTGGAATAATTTGGCATAACGTTCGAAATTGTCGAGGACCTCCGCTGGAGCGAAGGCGGGCTTGATGTTCTCGATCAGCCGGGCTTGGTCCGGCGGCGTGTCGATGCGGTCCGGAATGCGATTCATGCCTCGAATCAATTCATAGGGCGCGAACAGTCCGCGTTTCTTGATGGCGTTGCCGTAGGAGCTGGTCGTGACGATGACATCGCAAAGGTTTTGCCCGGCGCGGTTTTCGCTGACGAATCGCTCCATCAAGGCGGCGTCGTTGCTGCGATAGTATGCCGCGTCGATTTTCGGATAAACTTGTTTGAACCCGTCCAGCAAAGTTTTCGAGTCGGCGGCGGTGAAAGTCGCGTACATCATCAGCTTGCCTTCCGCCTCGCCCTTGGCTTTCAGTTCCTGTGCATCCGCCGGCAGGCTAGCCAGGCAGAATCCAGCGCCAATCGTGAAAAGGAGCGTTGCGACAATACAAAATTTGTCCATCACATGATTACTCCAAATCCGCTGCGTCTACTGTTCGATGAGCAAACAAAGAACGGATGTACTTGGCAAGCTTGTAACCGAGTTGATTTTCCACCCGCAACTGCAGCGGCGCGCCGTTCATCTCGTAGCAGAACCCGTCCATCAAGACGCGAAATGTCTCAGGCGATGCCCTTGCCTAGCTCCGTCGTGCATGGGCATTGATCGGGAAAGCGCGCGCAGTCGAGATCAGCTTCAGCCTTAGCGCCGACCGACATGGTTTGGCGTACTTGGGCGCGCAGCCGCTGGGTGACAACGAGCCAGGCAATCACTATCGCCAACGTCAGCCAAGCCATCCAACGGGTGTCCAGCGGCCCGGTGACGTTGCCGCCGGGAGCGACCCGTTGCACCCAAAAATATAATCCGACGGCGGCGAGCCCTTCGGCGGTGCGCGCGCCGACCCCATCGACGGCGATCTTGACCAGCGAGCGGTCGCTGGATTCGACTGGGATAAATGCTTGCTCCCAGATCGAGCGGTGGATCGAAGAGCGCAGGCCGCCTTCGGTGACGCGCAGGATCGTCAAGCTAAAGGCGGTGGCCGCCGCGCTGGCAAAACCGGCGCCGCCGACCAGGGCAAACGGCAGGATCATCAAGCCGCCGCCGATGCCGATTTTGTCTTGGATCTTCGGCGTGACGAAGAGCTGCAAGAGCAGCGATCCGAAGTTGAGCATGATGTAAAAGTTGGCAAAGAAATTGGCGTTGCCTTTGGAGCCCATCGCGGCGCTGGTGGCGGAGAGGTAGAACTGCACGTCGATGAGCAGTCCGGCGAGGGCGCCGGTCATAGCGATGAAAAGTAGCGTTAACGCGTAAGGCTTGGCGAGCGGTGCAAAATAGCTGGCTGGTTTGCTATCCTCGGCACTTTTCGGCGCAATGTTGGTCGGGAACCTGCTATGGGCTTGGATGACTAACCCGACGACCACGAGGATCATCAGGGCGCCGATCAAGATCAGCCATTTTGGGTCCACCAGCGGGCTGATCGCTTTGGCGATGAAGCCACCGGCCATGCCGCCCGCCAGGGAGCTGGCGCCGATCTTGCTAAAGGTGCGGGCCGATTGCGGCTTGGGAGTAGTCTCGAGAATATCGCTGGCCAATAACCACAGACTTGCGAACATAATGCCGAAGGCGCTGGGGATAAAGATGAAGATATTGAACAGCAGCGTTGAGCCGCCGGGCTGGAGAAACGGCGCTGCCATGCCCAGCACGGCGGCGGCGATCAGCATCAAACCGACTCGCGCCGGCCGCGCGCCCCAACTCTTCATCGCTTTGACGAACAACATCGCGAGGGGGAGTGACGCCGCGGTGATCATCATGGCCGCCACCGGCAGTTGAAATATGCCTTTGCCCTGGAAGAACAAGGCGTCGCGGCCGGTTTTGGCGACGATAAAAGCCGCGGTCAGGATGCCAAGACAAAGCGCCGGGTAAACAGTGCGTTGTCGGTCGGTGTCAGTCATCGGGTTGATGGTGGTCCCAGTGAAGTTAGAAGTAGGAGGTCAAATATCGGAGATCGGACGTCAGAAGTCGGGAATTATGTCGGACGAACTTCAGAGCGAATTTTGCATTAACGGTTTCTTCCTGCTAACTCGCCATGGTGTCGAAGATCGCGCCGGCAAGCGTCGGGAAGACGTAATGCATGGCACCCACTTGAGATTTCTTCAGTCCGCCTTTGATCGCCATGGCGGCGATCTGGACGAGATCTTCAGCGCGAGCGCCGATCACATGGACGCCCAAGATTTTCTCCGTGCCTTCTTCGTAAACGACCTTGACCAAACCTTCGGTCTCGTCACGCACGCCGGCGGCAGGATTGCTGTCGTAGGAAAGCTTGCTCACATTGGCTTTTATACCTCGGTTGAGTGCTTCCTTTTCCGTCAGGCCCACCTGGCCGATACTGGGAATCGTAAAGATGGCGCTGGGAAAGACAGTGAAATCGGTTTTCCGTTCGTTGCCTTTGATTGCGTTATACGCCGCGATCGGTCCCTCATACCAGGCCACCGGCGAATGTTGATGCTTGCCTGCCGCGTCGCCGACGGCGTAGACATGGGGCGCGCTAATTGACTGTAGATAATCGTTCACTTTTACCGCGCCGCGGTCGAGCTCGATGCCGGCTGCTTGCGGATTGAGCGGCTCGACGTTCGAGGGTCTGCCTGTAGCCAGGAGCACTGTGTCCGCGGGAAAAGTTTCCATTCTCCCGCTCACTTCGGCGGTAATCGTCTTATCCGCTTCGATGGCCTTCACCTTTACATCGGTGACGATCGTCATGCCGGCGTCCCGCGCCGCTTCAAGGAGCATATGACGAATCTCATCGTCCAGCGCCGGCGCGATCTGTGGCGCCGATTGCAGCATAGTAACTTTCGATCCGGCCCAAGCTAGCGCAAATCCAAACTCTAGTCCAATAAAACCACCGCCGATGATAACCAGATTCTTCGGCTGCTCGGTTAGATGAATGAGTTCGTCACTGGTAATGGCCAGCTCAGCGCCCGGAATCATCGGCCGCGCGGGTCTCGATCCCGTGGCGATAACGAATTTCTCCGCCGAATAGTTCCGGCCGTTGACGGAAATCTCACGGGGACCAACGAATCGTCCGGTACCCTCCAAGACGGATATTCCCAACTTTGCCGGCGTGGCATTCTTGCTCTTCGACCAGCGCGCGACGATGTCGTTTTTGCGCGCGATGACCGCGGGCCAATCCAGCTTGAGATTCTCCGTGCCGATCAAGCCCAAATTCTTGCCGCGACGTGCCCTAGTGAGTAGTTCAACGGTGCTAACCAGCACCTTCTTGGGTATTCAACCGCGCAGCAGGCAAGTGCCGGCGAAACTTTCTTTTTCGACGATGGCGAGCTTGGCGCCGAGTTGGAGCGCGGCTTTCGCCGCATTTAAGCCCGCCGTGCCGCCACCGATAACAAGCAGATCGTAGTCCATGTGTTGACCTCAAAAAGCAGACATCGAGGAATCGAGATTCCGCTCAAAACTTAGATTTTACTTCGTCAGGGTAGGTTGCAACGGGGGCGGGATTATTCGCCATACTGCTGAATCAGTTTTGCCACCAATGCGGTCCAGCCGGTTTGGTGGCTGGCGCCGATGCCGGCGCCGTTGTCGCCGTGGAAGTATTCGTGGAAGGGAATCAAGTCGCGCCAGTAGGGATCGCTTTGGAACTTCTCGGTGCCGCCGAACACCGGACGGTGGCCGTTTTGATCTTGGGTAAATATGCGCGTCAAACGTTGTGACAACTCACCGGCGATCTCCCAGAGATTCGCTTTGTTGCCGGAACCGGTGGGGCACTCGATTTTGTAGCTGTCGCCGAGAAAGTAATGGAACTTCTGCAGCGACTCGATGATTAGGTAGTTGACCGGGAACCAGATCGGACCGCGCCAATTGGAGTTGCCGCCGAACAAGCCGCTGCGCGACTCGGCCGGCTCGTAGTCGACGCGGTGGACCGGGCCGTCGACGGCGAATTCGTCCGGCGGAG
>JBGTCC010000382.1:0-2876 GCA_041749055.1 Thermodesulfobacteriota bacterium
TCGATCGGCGGCGCGACCGGCATGAAGCGGTTGGTGCATATCGCCCACCAGGGGGGCGACGTACCTAAGGGCGAGTCTCCGCGTCACGATCGGCGCATTCTTATCGGCGACGGCCGCGGAAAACCAATTGAGGGCTTCAACCATGCAGTTTCTCTCCGGGCAGTCGCGTGCTTGATCGTAGCCGCCGGCATGCTCGGGAATACTGACGTAATGGAGGGGGTCGAATTCGCGTATGCTTCGTCCCTCATGGTCCGGCCAAACGGCTGTGTCCGCCAAGGTCATGCTTCCTGGAAGAATCCTGTCAATCTGCTTGCGCGCGTCGGCGGTGAGATGGGCCTGGGCGATCAAACCGACGATCCGGTGGCCTTTGTCAAACCAGGAGATAGCCGGCGTAACGGCGACTAGGTTGAGGACCAAAAACGTCGAGAGGAACGTAGCTGTCAATAAAGCGAGCGAGGGCGGCATTGTGCAATAGTTATATTGGATTTTCGATCCTTCGGCTTGGCTCAGGACAGGTTTTGGAATTTGGCGAGTCCACCGACCTTTGATCTGCAATCCGCGTCGGCAACAAGGCGCGGAGCCGCGGTCAGCTGTTGATGTACATCGGTTTTCGATCCCGCAGTGCCAGCCAGCCGCGCACGATCCGATAGATGACCCACAGGCCGGCGGCGACGAAAACCACTATCGCAAGCGGAATGCCTATGAAAGTCACAAACAAGAACCCGCCGATCAGGTTGCACAGCAGGCCAAACCAAAACGTTCTTATCTGCCAGCGAAAGTGGGACTCGAGAAAGGTGCCGCGCGCCTCTCCTCTCTTCAGGTAGTTGACGACGACGGCGATAATCGATGGAACGCCAAAGACAAAGGCGCCGATGATCGTCGCAGCGGTGGTTATGCCGATCAGCAGGCTGAGGGCGTGCAGGGCGTAGATCACGTGTGTGACGGTGACGAGGGAGGGTGTCGGGTTGGCGTCGATTAGGATTTCTTCGGACATGAGCGTTGCCTCGCAGCTATTCAGTCTCATCCTGCTCGACGATCGTCCCTAATTCAAGTCCATGGGGCCGCCAGTTCCCTAGACGTGACTTCGCAACTAACTCACAACGTAGCATGAGCGTTACCAGACTCTAGCCCGCTCTCTTGTCTGGGGTGACAATTCCACCTATAGGAGCGCGGTTTTTCTCACCCGCGTTTTGAGCGGCGGCGGTGACATCTTGCTGGATCTCCTTTCCCCGCTTCTCCGCCTTCGGCGAATCCATCAGCGAAAACCACCGCGGCCTTGACACCTTTCTTGCCGACAGCGTCGACAACCGAGACTACGGTCCGGGTATTCACTGCAATCACCGCGAGCGGTAGTTCGCCGGGAACGTCGAGTATGCTCGGATAAGCCTTCAACCCGAAAACTTCGGGACGGCCTGGATTGATCGGCACGACTTTCGATAGGTCGAAGCCGAAGTTCTGCAGATTCTTAAAAACATTGACGGCGTAGTGATTGCGGTGGCTGGCGCCGATGATGGCAAGACGCTCGGCTTCGAAGAGCGGCGCCAAAGGTTGATTGCTGGCCATGACGAGCCTCCTGGCATGAACTAGAATGCTGGTGCGATTTCGATCTATCGCAGTTGGAAATAGTTGTTCATGGCAGAAGGAAGAGTTGGAGTGATGGAGTGGTGGAGTAATGGAGTGATGGTTATCTCGGACGATGCTCAGATACGTTCACTTTCTTCAGGGGTAACCGCTGGTAGTTGATGGAGGGATTTCTTGCTGCGCTCCAAATGACATGTTGGGTTGGTGTCGCTGGCTTCAACCAGCCGGATCGCCGTCCGAGCCCAGCACTCC
Source organism: Thermodesulfobacteriota bacterium (assembly GCA_041749055.1). Classification (GTDB taxonomy): domain Bacteria; phylum Desulfobacterota; class Binatia; order UBA9968; family UBA9968; genus DP-20. The sequence continues at coordinate 1,834 of JBGTCC010000382.1, forward strand.
ATTCTTTTCTTTTCACCCCACATATTGGGCCAAGAATTCCAGGGTGCGCTCGCGGGCGAGCTGGCAAGCTTCTGGGTGGAATCTGTCGGTGCGGCTGGGATTGTCGAACCCATGCTGCGCTCCGGGATACATGTCGATCGGTATGTTCGGCTGCGCTCCGTGAAACAGATCTATACGTGCTTGCGGCATGGTTGTGTCTGCGCTGCCGATATGGGCGATGACGGGACAGCGCGCGGTTTCAAATGCGAAGTCTGGCATCATTGAACCGTAATAAGCGACAGCGGCCGCGTAGTCGCGGCGGCAGGAGGCGAGCCACGCCAGCGTCCCGCCCCAGCAGAAGCCGACGATGGCGACTTTCCCCGCTACTATGACAACATTCTTGCCGGCGTCGAGATCGTCAAGGGCGTGCTCCCAGTTCCAGTTCTGGTAAATCGTCTGGGCGAGATCGTGATGTTCTTTGGAATATTCCAAAACGAGGCCGCGTTGGCGCCGGTCGTAGAGTGCCGGCGCGATGGTGAGATAACCGCGCGCGGCGTAGAAGTCGCAGGTGTCGCGCAGGTAGCTCGTGACGCCGTACATTTCTTGGGCGATGACGATGGCGCCGCGCGGCTTATTTGCCGGCCGCGCCAGATAGGCGTCGAGCACATGGCCGTCGCGGGCGGTGATCTGGGTCATTGTACCCATGTTATCTTTCAGAGTTCGTCGCTGGGTCTCGCGAAGTTTATCCTGAGCGATTGCCGAAGGGCTCCACCCGTCTACGGGATTCTGCTTATGACGGTGTCAGCAGGCTCGCCAGCTTCTGCACGTTATCGACGTTCTCAAGGTTGTGCACGGTGGTGATGAGATTTGTCGCGCGGCCTTCCGACAGCACGGCTTTGACGTTGCCGCGAAATTTCTCGGTGACTTCCTCTTCGGTCATGGGGTTGCGCGGATCGCCTTTGGCGATCTTGGCGGTGTAGCTGTGGCGGGTGCCATCTTTCAATTCGACGCTGACCGGACAGTAGGGGCCGGGCTCGGGAATCGACTCATTGCAGATGACGTGG
>JBGTCC010000383.1:0-3751 GCA_041749055.1 Thermodesulfobacteriota bacterium
AGTGTTGTCGCTGTGCAAGCGCGCCCCGCCACCCAGGGCGTATGCCATACGCCCCTACATCGGATTTCTCCCGGATCTACTTTGTATTCTATCGCATTCGCTCAGGACAGACTTTGCGGCTAATCCTCTCGTCCGCTTATATCACCAGCGCTATTCGCACGGCAAAGTGATTTTAACGCGGTCGCTTGGCTAATCGGCGTTAGCTTGACACAATGGCGCCATAGTTATTATGACCGAACAGGCGCTCTCGACCTAAGCGAGGTGTTGGCATGGACATCAAATCACTCGTCGACCCGGAAGGCGGTCTCATCGATCGGCGGATCTTCGCCGACCGGGAAATCTACGATTTGGAACGCGAGCGCATCTTTGCGCGCTGCTGGCTCTACCTCGGCCATGAGTGCGAGATTCCCAACCCCGGTGATTTCGTCACCCGCTACATGGGCGAAGACCCGGTGATTCTGGCGCGCGACCTAAACGGCCAACTGCGCGCGCACTTGAATATGTGCCGCCATCGCGGCAATCGGGTGTGCCGCGCCGACCGTGGCAATACCAAACTATTTCAATGCTCCTATCATGGCTGGTCGTACACCACCGACGGCAAACTCGCTCTGGTGCCGATGGTCGACACCTTCGGTAATCTCGATCGCTCGCAGTGGGGTTTGGTCTCGGTGGCGCAGGTCGACAGCTACAAGGGACTGATCTTCGCGACTTTCGATCCCGAAGCGCCGTCGCTACGCAACTATCTCGGCGACATGGCCTGGTATTTGGACATTCTCCTCGACCGCCGCGAGGGCGGCACGGAGGTAAGCGGGCCGCAGCGCTGGGTAGTCGACGCCAATTGGAAGACCGCCGCGGAAAATTTTGGCGGCGACGGCTACCATATCGCCTCGACCCATGGCTCGGCGCGGGAATTGGGCATCGACACGACCACCAGTAAAACCCGTCAATGGAACAAGGGCTGTCAGATCGCCTGCGACAACGGCCATATTCTAGTCTCCTGGCTGACGCCGCCGGACAGCGGGCCGTGGTTTGCTCAGCCGGATGATCAGCTCGCCGACTACATGAAAGAGCATGAAGTTGAAATCGAAAGCCGTTTAGGAACCAAGCGGGCGCGGCAGATTTCTCCGTCGGCGGGAACGGTTTTCCCCAATCTCTCGGTGCACTGGCTGACGCGGACGATTCGTGTCTGGCAGCCGCGCGGGCCGGACAAGATGGAGATCTGGAGTTGGGCGATCGTCGACAAGGCGGCTTCGCCGAAGATCAAGGAGGTAATGCGCTTCGTGGCGCAGTATCGCTTCAGTCCGTCCGGGGTCTTCGAGCAGGACGACATGGACAACTGGATTCAAGTCACCGGCGCGGCGCGCAGCCTGATCGGCCAGCGCTTTCCGGCCAATTATCAAATGCGCGGCAACGAGCCGCCGGTGGCAATCGATCTGCCGGGACGGGTGAAAAGCCGCTTCAGCGACAACAATCAGCTGAGCCTGTACATGCACTGGGCCAAGCTGCTGCAGGCGAAAAATTGGCGCGAGGTGGCGAGCGCGTCCAATGGATAACCAGCTGCGCCACCAAGTCGAGGATTTTTATTATCTCGAAGCCGAGCTGCTCGACGAGCGCAAGATGCGCGAGTGGTTCGCGCTGCTGGCCGAAGATATTCGCTACTGGATGCCGGTGCGGCATAACACGCTGGAGCGGCCGGAAAGCGTCAGTGAAGAATTGTCGGCGCCCGGGGATGCGTATTATTTCGATGACGACTGGAAGAGTTTAAAGATTCGCGTTGAGCGGGCGTACTCGAAGATCGCCTGGGCCGAAGTGCCGCCGTCGCGCACGCGCCACCTGATTACCAACATCCGCATTAAAAAAGACGACGGCGAGAAAATCGAAGCCCATTCGAACTTCCTGGTCTACCGCACGCGCCAGGAAAGCGACAAAGATATTTTCGTCGGCACGCGCCAGGATATCCTGCGGCGCGCGGCGGCGACCTTCAAAATCGTCCGGCGCACGATCATCCTCGATCAGGCGGTGTTAGACGCGAAAAATATCAGCGTGTTTTTGTAGCGCCAAACATTCTGCCTCAGAAACCGAACCTGGACTCCTGCCAGCCTAATGTCCTTCTCCGGGAGGGTTGAAATCGCTCGCCTTCAGGCGAAGAGAAGTTCCGTCATGCCGGCGCCTTTGTCACCCCGGTGAAAACCGGGGTCCATCCCCATCCCCAGAATCTGGATACCGTTTTTCAACGGTATGACGGACGCGGTCCGTCACCTGGATTCCCGCTTTCGCGGGAAAGACGGAAAAGAGAAAGTCGACTTCGAGTCGACGCAGCCAAATTCCTCGGGTTCGAGCCGAGGGTCGTTTAATGCACATGATCGTCCGGTGCCGGTGCGCGGGGTTTTTCTTTGCTGAGTAGGTCGATTTGTTGTTTGAGCGCGGCGAGATTGCGCCAGCCTTGGTTTTCCGCGGCGAGCCAGCGGGCGCGAATATAACCTTGCTTGTCGATCAAAAATTCCGCGTGCGGGGTTGATGCGATGGGGTGCTCGCTGTTGAACGAGCTCGTAAATAGTTTGTAGGTTTCGACGATCTCGCGGATGCCTTCACGGACAATCAGTCCGGGCAACTGCTTATCGACGAATTGGCGATCGATCAAGTTCGGCACCACGACGATTTCAATTTCACCGGCTTGAAGCTGCGCAGGCACTTTGCCGAGCTCGCGCAGGCGTTCTTCAGTAGCCTCGAGATTGAGGATAATCAGCAGAACAATCTTGTTGCCGCGATGGTCTTTGAGAGTTTTGGCTTCGCCGTTGTTGGTCTCGTAAGCGAAATCCGGCGCCACCAGCCAAGGCTTATCTTCGATTACCGGGGCGAGCGAGCGGGCGCGCTCGCTGCTTGAAAGCGCGCGTAAATAATTGATCAAATCCCAGCGCTCTTCATCGCTCAAGCTCTGGCTGAACCCTGGCATTGCCGAGGTCGGCTTGACACCGTAGCTCAACCACCAGTACAGATCGCCGGCGGTGTGGGCGTTGGCATGGCGGCCGGTAAGGTCGGGCGGCGGGGGATTGAGTTCCGCCGCCACCATGCCGTCGCCGTGACCGCTGGCGCCGTGACAGGTGCTGCATCCGCTATCGTGATAGAGCGCCGCACCGTTGGCTACGGAGATCACGTGGTAGGCGACCGCGGGCCGTTTGTAGGTGTCGGGGTAAGCATCGATCATCACCGCCTGGTGCACGACATGGATCGCGTAAGCTATCGCGCCAATGCCAATCATTGTTGCTAAAAGCCGTCTTCTTCTCTGAAAAATCCCACCGATGAGTGCAACGGCGCCGATCGCTAACCAGATCGTGCCGCGTTGAACTTCGGCGAAGGCTTTCGGCGCTTTTTCAAAAACCATCCAATCCCAGCGAAATGAGAACGGCCAGTAGGGCTGAACATGGCGCGCAGGCGGCGTAACGCCCATGTGGCCGACGATCAGTAAAATGGCAAGGCCGAGTAAGACCTCGATAATGATGTTGCGGGTTAGGCCTCGTAGCGCGCCAGTGGTTGCTCCTGCGCGGTCGCTCGATGCGACGATTGTCGGTTTGAGCCGTAATGAGTTTACCGCGCCGATAGCGAGCAGCGGCAGAAGCAGTCCGAGCTTGACCAGCAATAGTTTGCCATAGGTTGTGCCGAACAGTGGCTCGAAACCGCCGACTAAATTCCACGTGTTGTATAGGCCGGTGCAGATGAGAACGATTACACTCGCCAAGGCCAGGGTCGAAAA
>JBGTCC010000384.1:0-3286 GCA_041749055.1 Thermodesulfobacteriota bacterium
TTAGATCCCGTACAGCCGGCGCGGGTTGTCGTCGAGGATTTTCTTTTTCACCGGGTCGGTGACTTCCTTATTGGCGCGGAAAATATCGATGGCGTCTACTTCACTAGACGCGTCGGTGTGGCCGTAGTCGGTGCCGATGACGAGGTTGTCCTCGCCGGCGTAGCGCAGGACGAAGTCGAAGTCATCGTTGGTCTCCGTGGTGACGTAAATATTGAAATCCTTAAACGGCAGTTTGGGAAAGCCTTTGCTGCCGCTTCTTCGAGTAGCTTCTTTGACCACCCAGGGCACCCATTGGGCCGAGGCTTCGACGAAGCTCCAGCGCAGTTTGGGAAATGTCTTTGGCAGCTCGCTCATCATCACCGACAAACAAGTGATCACCGTCGGCACACGGAACTGGGCGAAGCCGCCCATCTTATCGTAGCGCGGTTTGAATTGCTCCATCAGCGCGGGGCTGCCGTTGGCGATATGCACGGCGATGGCGAGATCGAGGCGGATTGCCTCTTCGTAAATCGGATAAAAATAGGGATCTACCAAATGGCGGTCGTTTTCGAAGGGCCGCAGGCTGACGGCAACGGCGCCGTTTTCTTTGGCGAAGCGCATCTGCTGCGCCGCCTCGCCGACCGACATTGCCGGCACGACGCAGGAATAACGCAGGCGATTTTTACCGGATTTCCACATGTCGGCCATCCAGCGGTTCCACGAGCTGCACAGGGCGATTTCGACTTCGGGCTTGTCGGCGACCCGGGCGATCCACATGGTATTGAACAGCACCTGGACGTCGATGCCGAGCTTGTCCATATGCGCCAAGCGCAGCTCGACATCGCGCAGCTCGCGGGCGCCGGCGGCAGTATTCAATTCGCGGCCGGTTTCCTTCGACAGCGCGATCAGTTCTTGCTCGGTGAGCGTCGGCGGCCGAAATCCCACCGATTTACCTTCGCAAAACCAATACTGCATGTTGGGATTGTCCGCCGAGCTGAAAAGCTGCGGGCGAAATTTCTTGTCGGAGCCATCCATATAGCTCCAGGTCTGCTCGGTTTCGACCACATGGGCATCGGCATCGACGATCATTACGCACTCCTTCTCAGAGCAAGATATTTTGACTGGTGGGGATTCTTTCTCATTTGAGAATCTCAGTCAACTTGGGGATCAGCGCTTTGTCGAGGGCGAATAGTTCGCGGATGTTGCGATCGAGCGTCGCGCCGTCCAACGGATTCAGGTCGAGTTTCGCCCGTTTCAACTCAGCGCCGAACTCGGGGTCGCGCATGGTGTCCATAAAAGCTTTGCGCAACATCTCGACCCGCGCTTTCGGTGTGCCCGGGGTGACGACGTAAGGGCGGGCGGTGGCGCCGAAGTTGTTGATCACGCCTTGGACGAGTTTCTTCGCCATGTCCGTCTTGGCGTAGTCGATGACCAGCGGCACGTTGGGCAGATCGGCATGGCGCTTGCCGGCGGCCTGCAGCAAAACTACGGCGTCGCCGCTCTGAGTTTCCTGCGGCCAAGTGGAGACCATCGACTCCCAGGCGTTGGCGACGCCGTCGACTTCGCCGCTGTTGAATGCCAAACGGATCACCGAGCTGCCTTTGTAGCCGGACACTACTTGGAGCGGTAGGTTGAGCGCTTCCTTGGCGATCTTCGGGATCGATTCGTTGGCCGAGCCGGGGCCGGTGCTGCCGAATTTTACCGGCGTCGGGTGGGCGAGCCACTGCTCGACGCTTTTCAATCCGGTGCGTTTGTGGACGATGAGCAGCTGGGTGTCCTGCGCCGGCGCGCCGATGTACTCGAATTTCCTGCCGTCGAACTCGATGCCCGGTTTGCCGATCAATTGATCGACGAACATAGTGCCGATGGGCGTCGCCATGGTCAGACCGTCAGGCTTGGCGACCTTGTAAACATGATTGACGCCGATGAGGCCGCCAGCGCCGGTCATGTTGTCGACGACAAAAACCGGATTGCCGGGAATGTACTTGCCCATGTGGCGGCCCATGATTCTAGAATAAATGTCGTAGCCGCCGCCGGGTGCGAACGGCACGATGACGCGCACGGTCTTGCCCTTGAAGAACTGGTCTTGGGCGGAAGCAGCTCTTAGGAATAAGACCGATAGGACGGAAAGGACCAATAACTTGCTAATCGTTTTCTTCATAGACCCGGTACTCCATTACTCCAGCACTCCAGTTTCGTCACGGCAAAAAGCTCAGATCGATCAACTGCTGCGGCGTGTAGTTGCCGACATAAAAGGGCATCTCGCTGGAAAAGCCGTTGTGGGCTATGCGTATGGTGGTAAGTTCGCCGGCGGCGTTGGCAGCAGTCGTCGAGATCCATGCTAGCATGGCGGTTGCAGTCAACGTGCGGCGCATTAGGCGAATTAACATGGAGCGCTTCCTTTCGCGCTGACCATAACCGATTCGGCGGTTTTTCAGCAACCGCTTTTCGCCCAGTTCGAAGCCAGTCTTCGATTGACAGGGAAAATCATTAGCCATAGATTTCGGACAGTCCGCTGCGTTGCATCCCAACGGTTGGAACGGAGCGGAGAGATGGAACGGCTGGAACGATTGGAACCAGGAGCGCAGCGACCCTATGCCCTACGCACAAGCGGCCGACGTAACATTACATTATGAATCTTTCGGCAGCGGCGCGCCGTTTGTTTTTGTCTCGGGCACCGGCTGGCCGGGGGAGCCGTGGAAGTTGCAGCAGGTGCCGGCGCTGACCGACCGGTATCGCGTAATCGTGTACGATCATCGCGGCGTCGGCAAATCCGACGCGCCGAAAGGGCCCTATTCGACGCGGCAGTTCGCCCAGGATGCGATCAATTTACTCGACCATCGGCGTCACAGAGCCGGCGCATGTCATCGGCCATTCCATGGGCGGGCGGGTGTGCCAGTGGATGGCCATCGATCATCCGGCGCGGGTGCGCAGCATGATCCAAGCGGCCTCCGGTTCCGGCGCCATGGGCTTGCCGAATTATCCGCGCGGTTTAACCGTCAACGCCGTCGAAAGCCTGATCAGCCGCGGCTACAAAGAACATATGTGGCACCATTTTCAGAGCAAGTTTTTTTTCCCCGAAGCCTTCGCCAAAGCTCACCCGGAAATCTTGCAGGAACTTTTCAAAGCCTTTTGGGACAACGCGCCCAAGATCGAGCCTTACTTGGAGCATGTCATCGGCCATTCCATGGGCGGGCGGGTGTGCCAGTGGATGGCCATCGATCATCCGACGCGGGTGCGCAGCATGATCCAAGCGGCATCGGGTTCCGGCTCCATGGGCTTGCCCGAATACCCGCGCGGTTTAACC
>JBGTCC010000385.1:0-21631 GCA_041749055.1 Thermodesulfobacteriota bacterium
AAATACCTAACGATTTTGGGCCGTTGGCGGGAGTCAACAAGGGATCCAGAGGGGTTTAGCAATGCGCCCCTATGGTTTCCGTTGGTTGGACTGGTGATCGGCGTGATTTTAGCGGCGATCAACTACTTATTCGCCTTGCAGATCGCTTCGGAAATTCTCAGCGTACTTATCATCGCGCTTTTGATCGTCGCCACCGGCGCCATGCCATTGGCGGGAACCAAGATTACTTTCGACTCCATGCAGCGGACCGCAATCGCGCGCGCTCACGGCGGCGAAATTTTTGGCTTCGCCGCGGTCCTGATCGTGACGTTGTTAAAAGTCCACGCCATCGACAACATGGACGACAAAGTCGCCGCCAATATCTTTCTCGCACCGGCGTTGGCGCGCTGGGCGTTGGTGGTGTTGCTCTACGGCTACTACGACCGCTGTGAGGAGACGATTAGGCCGATCGCTGAGAATACCAAATTATGGCACCTCGCCGTTACAACACTCTCTACGTTAGTCTTGGCAACCTACCTGCTCGGACGCGAAGCTTTGTGGATCGGCTTGGCCTTGTCGCTGCTGGCGCTGCTGAGCCGCGCACTGCTCCACCGCCGTCATGCGATCCTCACGCAAAACAACTTTGGCGCGGTCACCGATCTCGGCGAAGCGCTGACTCTGGTACTGATGGCGGTTCTCTAGGAAGCCGCGCAGCCGTCTTGACTATGGAAATTTTCAAGCCCCTCTCGCCGGTTATCCCGGTCTTCATGCTGATCGCCGGCGGATTTATTTTTGCCCATTGGAAAAAAATCAATTTGTCCTCGGTGACCGAAATCATCGTCTACCTAGGCACCCCTTCGCTGGTTTTCAGCTCGCTGGTGAGCAAACCGCTATTCGCCGGCGATATTTTGATCTTGTCCTCCGGTATCGTCGTGATATTCGCCGGCGTCGGCCTGCTGATCCGCGCCTACTTCGCCTTGTTCGCATTCGAATCGCGGGGCTTTGCCTTACCGGCGCTGTTCATGAACGCGGGAAACATGGGTATTCCGCTAGCGTTCTTCGCGTTTGGCCAAGCCGGCCTGCAGCGCGCCACGCTGATGTTCGTGATCATAACGTTTCTGCAGTACTCGTTGGGCATTTACATTTTACACGGCCGCGGCAATTGGCGCGAAAGTTTTCGTTTGCCGTTGATCTACGCCGCGGTCGCCGGTCTGTTGGTCAATATCGCCCAGGTGAAAATCCCGGAAATCTTGCTCCAGCCGGTCGCCATGTTAGGGCAAGCGACGATCCCGATCATGCTCATCAGCTTGGGTTACCGTCTGCACGAGGTGGAATCGTTGCAATGGGGCCACGCGCTGGGCGGCGCCATGGTGCGCATCTTCGGCGGCTTCGCAGCGGCCAACATCGCGGTTTTGGCCATCGGCGCCACCGGCGTCAATCGCCAAGTGCTGCTGCTCTATGGCGCGCTTCCCGCCGCCGTGATCAATTTCGTCTTGACCGAAAAGTACCGCCAAGACCCCGCTCTCGCCGCGTCCATTGTGGTCATCAGCACGTTTATTTCTGTCTTCACGATTCCGATCGTCTTCTGGTTGATCCTCTAGCGAATTCGACAACCCAGTTGACAGTCGAATCTTCGCGTTATAATTTCCGCTTACGTTAATTCGTAGCCCTAGGTTCAAAGGGAAGACCGGTTTAATTCCGGCGCGGTCCCGCCACTGTAACGGCGACGAAAGCCGCAACTAAGCCACTGTTCGAGGGAACGGGAAGGCGCGGCGAGTAGAAAAAAGCCTAAGCCAGGAGACCTACCTAGAGCGATTCGACCGGCCTCTCCGGAGAAGAGAGAAAGGTTTCGCAATCTTTCCCGTCCTATTCATAGAGGCCAGTGGTGATTTCGGATGAAGCTGGCACTATTTTTCTTCCTATCGTTCGCGATCCATGCGACAGCGGTCCTGGTTCCCGTTTCATTGAATGGACGGGGAACCGATAGCGCCATCACGGTTACGATTTTGCCGATCGAATCCGCTTCCGCGGCAAAGCCCATTGCCGCAAAGCGACCAAGAATTGCAACCACAATCAATCAGGCCGGCGAAGCTGCGCCAAAGGCAGCCGTCCCTGCGTTAGAAAAAATTCCTGTCGATTCCCCCTCGCTTGTCAATGATAAGATCGTAGTGCCTCTCGCTGGCGAGTCAATGATAGGCACGGCAAACCGCAGAGGTGAGAGTGCCGCAACTGGTGCCGAAGCCGGCGGCAATAATTTTCCAGGAGGAAAGTTTAGCACAGGATCGGGCGACGGGACCGGCACCGACGAAGGTTCTGGAGCGGGACAAAATGGACCGACTCTCACGCAAGCCCGCTATCGCGAAACCCCTCAGCCGCATTACCCGGATAGCGCCCGGCGCGACGGCAAACAAGGTCGGGTGCTGCTGCGCGTGCTGATCGATGTAGAGGGCCGCACCAAAGCCATCGAGATCAACACCAGCTCCGGCCACGCCATGCTAGACCAAGCGGCAACCGAAGCGCTCAAGAAGTGGCGCTTCGTGCCGGCCCGCGCCGGCGGTAAATCGATCGAAACTTGGGTCAAGATACCGATCGAGTTTCAGCTTTCGAACGCCAAACCATGAATCGAAGGAGGCCTTAGAAGCTAGACTTATCAACCGCAGAGCGAACCAAGGGAAAGATGTGACTCCAAAAGAATGAAGGAAGAAGACGGCAGGATGAATTTCATCCATCATCCTTCAACCCTTTTCGGAGAAATCCTCTGCTGCCGCGCAACTGTAAGAGCTACGAAAGCTGCCATCGAGTCACTGTCGGCGCGGCGCCGACGGGAAGACGCAGCGATTAGGTTCGATGCTTGAGCCAGGAGACCTGTCCGCTCCGCCACGACATTCCCCTTTCGCGGGAGAAGGAGGGTTTCATGAAAGTCCGAGGTTTAGTCTTACTATTTTTACTGGGCGCACCAGCCTTCACGCACGCCCAAGATACGCTGCCGCCGGTGGTGGTTACTTCGACCCGGCTCCGGGATATCGAACAACCGGCGAGCCAGGTTCCCGGTAAAGTCATCGTCGTCACCGCCGAGGAGATCGAAAAACTCGGCGCCAGGAACATCCAAGAAGTTTTGCAATACCAAACCGGCATCGTCGCCTACGACGCCGTCGGCAGTGAGTTTCAAAAGACCATCGATCTACGCGGCTTCAATGGCCAGCCCGTTACTGCGACTAGCGTGTTCGTCGACGGCGTCAGAGTGAACGAACCGGATTTCAACACGATCAATTTCGATTTAATTCCCATCGAAGACATCGAGCGTATCGAAATCCTGCCCGGCACGGCGACCGTCTTCGGCCGCAACGCACTGGGCGGTGTCGTCAACATCACGACCAAACGAGGCCGCAAGGACAGGCCTCATTTGGGTTTCGACATCGGCGGCGGCAGTTTCGGCCGGCAGAAGTATTCGTTGAGCACCGACGGTCCGCTTCCGTTAGCCAATTTCGATTACTATTTCGGTGTGACACGGGAGCTGACCGACGGCTTTCGTGAAGAGTTCAACTCGCGCCACGCCGGTGCAACGATTACGCGCCTACTCGCAAAGCTCGGATATCGGCTTGGTGAGAACACTAACGCCAGCGTCGCCTATACTCGCGTACTGGATAGCATTAGTCAGGCAGGATCTTTGCCTGCCAGCCGCTTGCGGCTCGACCGGAATGATAATTTGACTCCGGGCGATCAGTCGAAAAGCAACCTCCATCAGATCGCGGCAAATTTGACACAGAAACTTCCACTGGGTTTTTCCCTGGCGCTTAACGGATTCTTCCGCCGCAACGATATTGAGCTGTTCGTTCGTGGGTTGAGCAGCGAGTCCCAATTGAAAACCGACACCCGTTCGAGCGGCGCTACCGTCCAGGCAAGCCATGATGGCGCAATCCTCGGCAATAAAAATCTTTTGACCCTGGGGCTCGAATACGGCCGTAACAACTTTGACTCGGCCAACGCCGGGATATTTTTCCCGGCCTTCATATTTCAAAGTTCACGCTCGACTAAAGAAGATGCCGTCGGAGTCTTTGTCAGCGATAGTTTCCATCTGCTGGAATCCCTGGTCGTGAATGCCGGTCTGCGTTACGATTGGGACCGGCTAAACTTTACCGACGAGATAGACCCAACCCTCAGTGGCATCAAAAGCTACAACCGCGCCAGCCCAAAGGCCGGTGTGGTCTACACCCCGGTGAATAATATCAGCATGTCGTTCAGTTACTCCGAGGGCGTGCGCATGCCGACCGTAGACGAACTATTTGCCCAGGGACCCTTCGGTTCCAACCCGGACTTGAAAGCCATGACGAGTCGCAATTTCGAAATCGGTGCGCAAGCCCGCGTACAAAGTTGGCTCGACGCTTCGTTGGCGTTATTTTACACGCCGGTGCGAGATGAGATCATGTTCATCGCGCCGGACCCCCTCGACCCTTTTACCGGCCGCAATGAGAACATTAATCGAACCTTACGGCGCGGCCTGGAGCTTTCTCTCAAGGTACGGCCCGATAGTTGGATCGATGGCTTCCTCAATTACACTCTCACCAAAGCAACGTTTGAGAACAATTTTTTTGTTCCCGGTCTCAACTTTCTCGACCCGCTTCGGCTGGTAAAAAAAGGCGATGAACTCCCCGCCGTACCGCGCCATCGGGTCGGCGTCGGCGTAAACCTGCGGCCGGTTAATGGTTTGACGGTTTCGCTGTTCGGTCAGTATGTCGGCTCACAATTTCAGTTCCGCGATGAGCCCAACCAAGCAAAACTACTGACCCACTACTTTGTCCTCAACAGCCGCGTCGCTTATCAATGGCGCCAATGGACCGCCCATGTGACAGTCAACAACCTGACGGACCGCAAATACTCAACCTCCGGGATTCTCGTCGGCGGCGCGTTTAACGAGTCGTTCCGTGTGCCGGCACCGGGAGTTAACGCATTCGCCGGGTTGACATTTAAGTACTAGCCGCAGCTAGGTTGTCGTAACATGCCATTGCGAAGACGATCTTTGGGGTTCAAGCAAGTTTTTGCACTTGCGACACTCGTCATGGCGCTGCTTCGTGCTCCGGTAGTCGTGGCGGGCGAACGCAGCTTCGTCGACGATTTAGGCTTCACGGTAAGTGTGAAACGCGATATCCGGAGGGTCGTGTCGCTGGTGCCGACCAATTCGGAGATGGTGTGTTTGCTGGATTGCCGGCGTTTGAAAGGTGGCACCCGCTACGACTTTTTTCCCGAGGAACTGGTTAGCAGAATCGAGCGCAAGCAAACTGAAATCGTCGGCGGCGGCTTCGACGCGAATTTGGAAAAGATCGTCCAGCTGCAACCCGATCTCATCCTCACCAACGGGCCGACCCAACAGCGCTTCGCCGTGCCGCTCAAAAACCTGGGCTATTCCGTGGTAAGTCTGTGGCCGCGTGACATGGACGGGCTGGTGAAGGATTTCTTGCTCTTGGGCGAGCTCCTTGGGCAAGAGCGGAAAGCACAGAGTTTTATCCGTGAAATGCAACAGCGTTTTCAAACGATTGTCAGCAAAGCGAAGAACAAACCGAAGCCGCGTGCCTACCTGCAAATGTGGACAGAACCGTTAATCACCGTCGGCCGGACATCTTTCACCGACTGGCTCGTCAGCGCCGCCGGAGGTGTCAATATTTTCGGCGACATGTCATTTGACTCGGGCCAAATCGGTTTGGAATCGCTGATCCAGCGAAATCCTCAAGTTTTGATCTTTCTCGCCGAACAGGCATCATTCGTGAAAACTCTTCCGCGGCGTCCTGGCTGGTCGTCGATCCGCGGCGTGCGCGCCGGTCATTTTTGTTTCATCGACGAGCCGGACATTCGCCGCAGCATTATGTTCGTCGACGGTTTGGCGAAACTCCACAACTGCCTTTTCCGCGAAGCGGTGACAGGGCAACGGTTACCATCGGAGTTCAAGTGAACCGGCAAAGATTGCATGTATGGCTCATCCCGGCATGCATCTTGGCCGTGGTCGTGATTGGTTTGAGCATCGGACCGGTGCCGATCTCGTTATTTGCAATGTCCGCCACAGATAAAGAAATCTTGTTCAACCTGCGCCTGCCGCGCGTCCTATCGGCATTCTTAGTCGGCGGCGGCTTGGCCTTGGCCGGCGCGATCTTCCAAGGACTCTTTCGTAATCCTATCGCCGACAGCTACCTGCTCGGCGTTTCTTCCGGCGCGTCATTGGGCGCGGCGGCGGCGATCGTCTTCAAGCTTGCCTCACCGCTGGCCAACTTCGCCGCCGTCAGCGTTTTCGCCTTTGGCGGATCTCTGGGCGCCCTCGCTTTAGTTTTCTATTTCGGCCATCGCCAAGGCGGATTCTCGATCTTCCGTTTGTTGCTCTCCGGTTTGGGCGTCGGCCTGTTTCTCTCATCCCTCGTCGCCATCTTTATGTTGATGGCTGGCGAAGAATTGAAAGCGCTGATCTTTTTCTTCCTCGGCGGCTTTTCCAGCTCCAGTTGGGATACCACCTGGGTTTCCCTCGCGTGCATTCCGCTCGCCGCGCTCATCTCCTGTTACTTCGCGCCAGAATTAAACCTGCTGCTGCTCGGTGAAGAGACCGCCCGGAGCAGCGGGGTTCGCACCGGCCGAATTCAATTACTTTACGCCGTGCTCGCGGCGCTGCTGACTTCGATCTCGGTATCCGTGGCGGGCTTGATCGGCTTCATTGGCTTGATCGTGCCGCATATGATCCGCTTATGTTTTGGCGCCGATCATCGAACTTTGTTTCCGTTGACGTTCTTTTCCGGCGGGATCTTTCTGGTACTCTGTGACGCCGCGGCGCGCACCGTCATGGCGCCGGCGGAGCTACCCGTCGGTATCGTCACCTCGCTAGTCGGTGTGCCGATCTTTCTCTACTTGATCCGCAACGAGGCCGGCGACTTGGGTTGACGCTATGGAAGCGACCCACGCACTCGATGTCCGCAACGTCTCGTTTGGCTACAACGGCGGCTTGCTGTTAAATAACCTTTCCTTTGCCATCGCCGCGGGAGAACTCATCGCCCTAATCGGCCCCAACGGCTCGGGCAAAACCACGCTACTGAAAATCTTGCTCGGCCTGCTGGCGCCGAACTCCGGCACGGTGACGCTGCGCGGCCAATCCCTGTCGAGCTATCAACCCAGAGAACGGGCGAAAACCATCGCCTATGTTTCCCAGCAGCCCGCATTAAGCTTTCCCCTGACCGTATGCGAGCTGGTATCCCTCGGCCGTTATCCTCATGGCGGACGTGGCAGACAGTCCGCGGCTGATACGGTGGCCATTACCGATGCGCTGGAACGATCCGCAGCGAGTGATCTTCGTGATCGGCGGTTCAACACACTGAGTGGCGGCGAGAAGCAGAAAGTCTTGATCGCCCGCGCCTTGGCCCAATCAGCCCGGGTCTTGCTCCTCGACGAGCCGACGCTGCACCTCGATCTCAAGTTTCAACTACAAATTCTCGCGGCATTGAAACGGCTGTGCGTTGACGAGCGAATCACGGTCATCACCGTGCTGCATGACGTCAATCTGGCTTCCCTATTCGCAGACCAAGCGCTGCTGTTGAGCGGCGGTGCGCTGCGCGGCTTTGGTCCGGTCACCGAGGTCGTCAACGAAGCCAGCATCAAAGCGCTACTGGACGTTGACTTGACAGCGATCGCCGGAACCGATTCGCGCCCACGCTACTTCGTACCGCGCGATCCATTTTCCAAGTGATCTCCCACCCGAACGGACAATTATGCTAGCCAAAACGCTAATGGTCCAAGGAACCGGTTCATCGGTCGGCAAAAGCATTCTGGTCACGGCGTTGTGCCGTATTTTCAAACAGCAGGGATTGAAAGTCGCGCCGTTCAAGGCACAAAACATGTCGCTCAACTCTTTCGTCACGGCCGCCGGCGACGAGATCGGCCGCGCCCAAGTGGTCCAAGCCGAAGCGGCGGGCATTGCGCCGACGGTCGCCATGAACCCGGTGCTGCTGAAACCGGAAAGCGATAATCACGCGCAGATTATCGTTCGCGGCAAACCGCTGACGCGAATCTCCGCGGCGCGCTTTCCTCAACTCAAAGCCGAGCTTTGGTGCGCGATCACGGATTCTCTCGACGAACTACGCGGCGTTTACGATGTCATCGTCATCGAAGGTGCCGGCAGTCCGGCCGAAATCAACCTCAAGGATCGCGATCTGGTCAACATGAAAGTCGCGCTTCACTGCCACGCGCCGGTGTTGCTCGCCGCCGATATCGACCGCGGCGGGATATTTGCCGCGCTGGTCGGCACCCTGGAACTGCTCGAAGCGCCGGAGAAGGAGCGAGTCAAAGCGTTCATCGTCAATAAGTTTCGCGGCGATGTATCCTTGCTCATGCCGGGACTGGATTGGTTGGAAGCGCGCACGGGCGTGCCGGTTGCGGGCGTGGTGCCCTTTTACCACGACATCCATATCGCCGAGGAAGATTCCGTCGCCTTGGAAAAACGCTCTGCCATGAAGAACCGCCGCGATTTCGACCTCGATATCGCCGTCATCGCTCTGCCGCATATCGCCAACTTCGATGACTTCGATCCGTTTGAACGAGAACCGCGGGTGCGGCTGCGTTACGTCGAAGCCGACGACGAACTGGGCGAACCTGATCTGATTATTCTTCCTGGAAGCAAGGCGACTGTAGCCGATCTCAGCTATCTGCGCAGTAGCGGTCGGGACCAGGAGCTTCTTCGCACGGCCTCGGCTGGTGTCCCGATCATCGGCATTTGCGCCGGCTACCAGATGCTCGGCAGCACCATTCACGATCCCGACTTTATTGAATCAGCGACTGCGCTGACCGCCGGCATGGGACTCTTGCCAGTAACCACGCGTTTTGCGGCAGTGAAATCAACCCATCAAGTCAGCGCGCGCGCGTTAGCTGGCTTTGGCCTGCTCGCTAAAGCGCAGAATGCGGTTATTTTCGGTTATGAGATTCACATGGGGCAAACCGAAACGCTGGCGGCGTCTCGGCCATTTCTCATCGAACAACGCTCCCGGCAAATCTGCTCGGATAGCGACGGAACCCTCAGCGCCGATGGCAATGTGGTCGGCACTTACATTCACGGCCTGTTTCACAACGATGAGTTTCGCCGGGCGATCTTGCAGGAACTCGCCGAACGAAAAGGCCAGACCTACACCGCAAGCCCAGCAACATTCTCCGCCGACGAGCAATACGACCGACTCGCGGCTCACGTGCGAGCAAGCTTAAATATGGCCCTGATCCAGCGCATCCTCGATCAACAGTGAGATCAGCGATTCGCCTTGCGATACCCCAATGCATCCTGCGCGATAATCATCTTCTGCACGTTCGAGGAGCCTTCGACGATCTGGTAGGACTTGGCATCGCGGTAGTAACGCTCGACCGGGAACTCGGTGGAGTAGCCGTAGGCGCCAAGGATTTTCATCGCCGCGTCGGCGGCGAAGTTGGCGGCCTCCGCTGCGCAATACTTGCCGATGGACGTTTCTAAATTGTTCGGTTTCTTCTGATCCGCCAGCCAGGCGGCGCGGTAAACCAGCAACCGCGCCGCTTCTTCGTGAACGATCATCTGCGCAATCAAGTCTTGATTCATCTGAAACTCACCGATTTTCTGGCCGAACTGGGCGCGCTGGTTACAGTAGCTGATCGCGGCTTCTTTCGCCGCTCGGGCAACTCCTAACGCGCCGGCAGCGCAATTGAGCCGGGTTTGATTTAATTGCCACATGCAGATTTTGAAACCGTCACCCTCGTTGCCCAAGAGGTTCGCCGCTGGAATTGGATAATTGTCAAAGGTCAGCTCGCCCAGCGGCGAGCAGTGGGCGCCCATGGTTTCCAGCGTGCGGCGAGTCAGCCCCGGTTGGTTCCATTCGGCGTAGAAAGCGCTCATGCCGCGATGTTTCTGAGCGCGGTCAGTGTAAGCGTAAATCAGTCCCCCATTGGTCACCGGTCCGTTGGAGATCCACAGTTTGGCGCCGTTGAGCAAATAGCGATCGCCGTCCCTCGTCGCGGTCGTGCGCATCGCCGCGACATCGGAGCCGGCGTCGGACTCGGTGATGGCAAAGCAACCGATGGTTTCTCCAGAAATCAATCCTGGAATAAACTTTTGCCTTTGCTCCTCCTTGCCAAATTGCAGCAAGGTCAGCGCCGGGCCGACCTGCATGTTGATGCCGACGCGCATGGCGCTGTGCGCCATGGCGATCTCCTCGGTGATCAACACCATGGCGAGGAAGCCTAGCTCGTTACCGCCATAAGCCTCCGGAATCATCGTACCGTAGAAGCCTAACTCGCCCATCTTGCGCCCGAGATCGCCGCGAAAAGTTTTTTCTTTGTCATCCTTTGCCGCCGTCGGCGCGATTTCCTTCTCGGCAAACTCCCGCGCCAAGTCGCGTACGGCGACTAGCTCTTCCGATAAATCAAAATCCATCGTTCCTTCTCCTCAACTGGGAAATAGTGCCAACTATTACTTGATCACTTTACCCGCCCACTATTCCATTTTTTGGCCTGCGGGGCCGCGTATCGATCCGACCTGCGTGTCGGCCCTCCGAACGGGCGGACACATAGGTCCGCCCCTACCATTGCCTTGAGGCCTGTTGCCTTCTTCATCGAATCACCCGATCCGCTCGCGCCAGCACGTTTGGCGGAATCGTCAGGCCGATCTGCTTCGCTGCTTTCAGATTGATGATGAACTCGAACTTAATCGGCTGTTCTACTGGCAAGTCAGCGGGCGTCCGGCCTTTTAGGATCTTATCCACATACGTTGCGGCACGCCGGTCCATATCGGTAAAACTCGCACCGTAGCTCATAAGCCCACCGTCGACAACAAAATCTGGCCTGAAGTATATCGCCGGCAGCCGGCTCTTTATCGCTAGTTCTGCAAGCTCCTTTCGGTGCGCAGCGGCGACGGTGCTCGCCAGCACGAGGACTGCATCAGCTCGCTCCTTACTTGCCGCTCGGAATGCTGTCTCAATATCCTTGTGGTCTAGTATGTCTAGGTATTGAAGTTTCACTTTGAACGCTCCCGCGGCGAGTTCTATCTCTTTTAATTCTTGCGCGGTACCCGGTCTGGTCGAAGTCCTGAGCACGGCGACGCGGGATAGACTAGGAACGATCTCCTTCAGAAGCTCCAGTTGTTTCCCACTTAACTCCGGGGAGAGGCCGGACAATCCCGTGATGTTCCCGCCAGGTCGCGCAAGGCTGGCGACGAACCCATTGCCAACGGGATCAGTATCGAACGCCATGACTATGGGAATCGTAGAAGTTTCTCCCTTGGCGGCACGGGTTACTGTCGGACCAGTCGAGACGATGATGTCGACCTTGAGACGGACCAGCTCGACTGCGAGCGCGGGGAGGCGATCCAGTTTTCCCTCTGCATGTCGCCACTCAATAAAAATGTTTTTCCCCTCGACGTACCCAATCTCGCGCAGCCCCTGCCGGAATGCCTGGATGCGTTCCGCCATAGCGGAAAGGGACGTAGTATTTAGGCAGCCTATACGAGGAATCTTCGACGATTGCTGCGCCTGAGCCACGGAAATATTTGCCACAAAGAAAGTTACCAGCAGCCAGATAAGAAGTTTTTTCGTCAAGGGTTTCGCTCCTGTGTTTTTTGCTGATCTCTGACCTCTGACTTCCGATCTCGGTCCGAGGACTGATCAGCCATCGGTCGAGCCTATTTCAGCAGTCCCCGGGCGATGACCAGTTGCTGAATCTCCGACGTGCCCTCGTAAATCCGCAGCGCGCGCACATCGCGGTAGAGCCGCTCCATGATGCTGCCGGCGATTAAACCGTTGCCGCCGTGAATCTGGAGCGCTTGGTCGACGACGCGCTGGGCCGCTTCGGTGGCGTAGAATTTCGCCATCGACGATTTCTGTTTGGCGTCCAAGTTGCCGCAATCATGCGCCCAGGCGGCTTGGTAAACCAACAACCGCGCAGCTTCTAGTTCCGTGGCCATCTCAGCGAGCTTGAATTCAATCCCCTGAAACTCAGCGATCGCCCGGCCAAACTGCCGGCGCGACTTGCTGTAACCAATCGCTTCCTCCAGCGCCCGTTGGGCAAACCCGACGGCAGCCGCGCCGACGCTGCAGCGTAAAAGATCGAGGGTCTCCAATGCGACCTTCAAACCTTCGCCCTCAGCGCCGAGCAGCGCGGCTTGCGCCACAGCACAGTCGGTGAATTCGAGCACGCCGATCGGATGCGGCGAAAGCAGCGCCGTTTTCTCTTTTAGCTGCAGGCCCGGCATGCTCGCATCGACGATGAAAGCGCTCACGCACTTGGCATTTTTCTCGGGCTCAGTCGACGCGAAGACAACGTAGAAGTCGGCGATGCCGGCGTTGGAAATAAACCGCTTGGTACCGTTCAATATGAATTGCTCGCCCTGGCGCACGGCGGTCGTTTGTAGCGACGCGACATCGGAACCCGCCTCCGGCTCGGTGATCGCGAACGCAGCAATCGCCTCGCCGCTGGCAACCATCGGCAAACAAGTGAGCTTCTGCGCGTCACTACCCGCCAGCGCAATTGGATAACTGCCAAGCGCTTGCAGCGCGAACATGGTATCGGCCAGGGCATCGCCGCGCGCCAGCTCTTCGCGCAGGATGCAAAGGTCGCGCGCTTCGACTTGCTCACGAACGCCGCCGAACTGCTGCGACACGGCGGACTGTAAGAAACCTGCGGCGCCGAGTTCCTGAACCAAACTTCGCGCGCGCCGCTCAAGATCGCCTTCGGGCTCGTGACCTGCGAGCAAATTCATTTCGGCCCACTTCCGCACCTGCGCCTGCAAAGCGGAATGATCGTCAGTGAAGAAAGGTACCATCGCGTTTCTTGAATCAATCTACCATCGGCTCATAGCCGAGGATTTTGTTGCGTTGATTCGAAGTCGACTTTCTCTTTTCCGTCTTTCCCGCGAAAGCGGGAATCCAGGTTTTGCATTATTCCACCCAACCCCACCCTGGATGCCGGCCTGCGCCGGCATGACGGAAATTTTCTTCGCCTGAAGCATGCCCTGAGCACGGTCGAAAGGGCGAGGTACTTCAACCATCCCCGAGAGGGACACTAAGACTGATTGAACTTCGCCGGCCGCTTTTCGATAAATGCCCAATAGCC
Source organism: Thermodesulfobacteriota bacterium (assembly GCA_041749055.1). Classification (GTDB taxonomy): domain Bacteria; phylum Desulfobacterota; class Binatia; order UBA9968; family UBA9968; genus DP-20. The sequence continues at coordinate 13,063 of JBGTCC010000385.1, forward strand.
TTCTCTGAAGTCCGGCGCCTGCATCAAGCGCGCTTGCTCGCGCGCTTCCAAAGCCAAGGCGTGCGCCAGATCCATATCGGCTTCGCGGTCGAGCAGTGCTTTGGTGACGCCGATGGCCTTGAGCGGGCCGTCTTTCAACCGTCGCGCCAAGCGGTGGGCTTCATCCATCAGCTTGTCGTGCACGATCACGCGGTTGGCCAAACCGATGCGAAAACATTCCTGAGCGTCAATGGTATCGCCGGTGAAAAGCAATTCCGCCGCGCGCCCGTGACCGACAATCCGCGGCAGCAGATAGCACGCGCCCATGTCCGCCCCCGACAAGCCGACCTTGGTAAAGAGAAAAGCGAACTTGGCACGATCGGAAAGCAAACGAATGTCGCTTGCCAAAGCCAGAATCGTCCCGGCGCCGGCGGCGATACCGTTGACGGCGGCGATGATCGGTTTCTTGAGCGCGCGCATGTTCTGCACCACAGCGCAGGTAAGTGTGGTGAAGCGCAGCTGCTCTTCAGCCGTCATATTCAGCAGCTTGGCGATGATGCCCTGGACACTGCCGCCGGAACAAAACCCTTTGCCGGCGGCGGTGAGGACGACGACTTTGACCTGTGAATCGTCAACCAGCTCCGCAAACACCTGTTCCAACTCCGCGTAGGTTTCAAACGTCAAAGCGTTCAACCGCTCAGGATCGTTCAAGCGAATCGTCGCGATATTGTCGGCGACTTCGAAGACGAATGAATTGTAAGCCATTTTTTCTTTTTACTTCCCGTTCAGCTCATCACCGCGCCGCCGTCGACGTTGATCGCCTGCCCGGTCATGCCGCTCATTTGCGGCGCGGCGATAAAACTGGCCAACGATGCGACTTCCCCAGCTTCGATCAAACGATTCTGCGGCGCGCTCGCGGCAAAGATTTTTAAAATATCGTCGATGCTCTTGCCGGTCTTCTCCGCCATGACACGAGCGTTCTCACGGGTGCGTTCATCATCGACATAGCCCGGGCAAATCGCATTCACGGTCACGCCCTGGCGCGCGGTTTCCAGCGCCAACGACCGGGTCAGTCCGAGCAGCCCATGCTTCGATGCAGTGTAGGCGGTCACATGGCTATAGCCGACTTTGGCCGTGGTCGAAGCGATGTTGACGATGCGGCCCCATTTGGCTTCGATCATCGCCGGTAAAAACACTTTACAGCAATTGTAGGCGCCGGTCAGATTGGTATCCAGGGTTCGGTCCCAGGTTTCATCGGACATGTCGGCAAAGCTGACGGCGCTGGCGATGCCGGCGTTGTTGACCAAGATCTGCACGTCGCCCCAAAGCTCTCGAATTGTAATCCGCAGCCGCTGGACATCTTCGCGGCGCGTCACGTCACAGGCGATCGCGCGGACTTGTGCGCCATTTTCAGCAATCTATGCTGCCGCTGTCGCAAGTTTCTGGTGCTCGCGCGCTGCGATCGCTACCCGGCAGCCCAGCGTGGCGAACTGCGCCGCGATGGCGGCACCGATGCCGCCGCTGCCGCCGGTGACCAGAACGATTTTGTCGGCGAGTGCGTTCATGCTCGAACCATAGCATATGCCCCGGCGTGAAACGCAAGGCTAACCGCTTTGGCGCTTGTGATCGCCGAAGGATTTCGATAAAGGGACTGCCAGCCAGATTCGCTGTGAGGTGGATTCGTGCACTATCTAATCATTGGGTTGTTACTCGCCTCGCTGGGCTTTCCAGCCGCGCTGGGGGCGGACACTAACATCGATAAATCGTCACTGGTTAACTGGCGCGAAGCCCAACCGTCAACTAGCGAGAGCGATCTCGACCGGCTCAATCGCGCCTTTGTCCGGTTGGCGAAAACTTCCCGCCCTGCGATCGTGCAGATTCGCGTGAGCGGTCCAGACCACAGCCAATCCCAGGGCAGCCGCGGCTCGGGCTTTTTCATCGATCCGGAAGGCTACATCCTGACGGCGCAGCATGTCATCGACAAGGCCAAGGAGATCGAAGTCCGCACCGCCGACGGCCAGCGTCTGGCGGCGCGCTTGGTCGTGGCCGACAGTCAACTCGACCTGGCGCTGTTGAAGATCCAAAGTGACCGGGACGTGCCGGTGCTATCTTTCGGCGATTCCGAGCGCATTCAGGTCGGCGACTTGGCGATCATCTTCAGCTACCCGTTTGGCCGTGAGAGTTCCATGAGCCTGGGCATCATCAGCCGCGCCGGGCGCACCTATCCCGACTCGGCGGGTTACGATTTCGTGCAAACCGATGCCGGCGCCTTCCCCGGCGTCAGCGGCGGTCCGCTTTTGAACAGCCAGGGCCATGTCGTCGGCATGATCACCATGGCCTCCGAGCGCGGCAATCTCGGCTTCGCCACTCCGATCAATTTAATCAAAAAAATTCTGCCCCGCTTGGTCAAAGGTGAGAAGTTCGCCTGGGGCTGGCTTGGCGTGCAGATGTCGGACATTTCTCTGGCCCAGGCGAGATCGTTAGGAATCTATCCCGCCAAAGGCGTGGTGGTGAGCTCGGTTTTACCGGGGCAACCGGCGGCGCGAGTGGGCGTGCAGAAGCAGGATGTCATCGTCGCGGTCAACGACACTCAAGTCGACAGCCCGCGCGACGTCACTCGCATGGTCGGCGGCCTGGAAGCCGGCCGCATGGTGCAACTTTCAATACTCCGCAAGGGCAAATCGATTAGCTTGACCGTACCACTCGGTATCAAGCCGGAATCGGTTAAGCCGCGTGAAGGCTAACCCCCATCAGGCGTTGTTCGAGGCGGTATTATTTTGCTCTCCCGCCGTTAATTTCTTTTGCAGATCGGTGAAGTGCTGCAGTTTTTTCTGCACCCGGTCATTGATCGTACCGTCGGGATAACTGCCGTCGGCTTGGCGCGCGCCGGCGGCGACGCCGGTGAGCACTTCGATGCCTTCATCAATGCTGCTTACAGAGTAAATATGAAACTTGCCGGCTTTGACCGCCTCGACAACGTCGGCGCGTAGCATCAGATTGTGCACGTTGGCCCGGGGGATCATCGCGCCCTGTTCGCCGGTCAGTCCTTTCAAGCGGCAGACATCGAAGTGGCCTTCGATCTTGAAGTTGACACCGCCGATCGCTTGCACCTCGCCGTTTTGATTCACCGAACCGGTGACGGCGATGCCTTGCTGAATCGGCACTTCGGAAAGACTGGAAAGGATCGCGTAGAGTTCAGTGGAAGACGCGCTGTCGCCGTCGACGCCGTCGTAAGACTGCTCGAAACAAATCGTGGTGGAGAGCGATAGCGGACTTTGCTGGGCATACTTGCCGCCCAAATAGCCGCCGAGAATCAGCACTCCCTTGTCATGACTCCTGCCGCTCATCTTCGATTCGCGCTCGATGTTGACGATGCCGCCGCGGCCCATGAAAGTCTTCGTCGTGATACGCGACGGCTTGCCAAAACTAAAGTCGCCCATCTGATACACCGCTAGGCCGTTGACCTGACCGACCGCCGCGCCGGCGACATCCACCAGCACCGTGCCTTCGGCGATCAGCTCTTGCAGCCGCTTCTCGACCAAGTTGAGGCGAAAGGTTTTTTCCGCCAGCGCGCGCTCGACATGCTTGCCGGAAACCAGTTCGGCCTGCTCCTTGCCGGCCCAGTAATCCGACTCGATCAAAAGATCGACCATATCGCTGAAACGGGTCGATAGTTTATTCTGGTCCTCGACCTGACGCGCGCACTGCTCAATCACCCTGGCAACACCGTCGCTATCGAAGTGGCGGATCTGTTCCCGTTTGCAATAGTCGCTGATGAAACAGGCGAACGCCGTGATATTTTCCTGGGTGCGGTCGACTTCAAAGTTGAAGTCGGCTTTTACCTTGAACGTCTCGCGGAAGTCGGGATCAGCGGTCGCCAGGATGCGATAGAGAGAAGGATCGCCAATCATGATCACTTTGGTATCGGTGGGTATCGGTTCCGGCCGCAGCCCTTGGGGCGGCACGAAACCAAAGAAGGTGCCCGGCTCCTCGATGCGCAACTCGCGATTCTTGATGACCCGTTGCAACGCCTCCCAGCAGCCGGCATTGGCCAGAACTTCCCGATCGTAAAGCACCAGGTAGCCGCCGTTAGCTTTACTGATGGAACCAGCTTTGATCAAAGTAAAGTCGGTGGTGTAACCGCCCAGGATCGGTTTTTTCTCGATGACACCGAAAAGATTATGATAAGTCGGATTGGTTTCGACGATGATCGGCGGCCCTTGAGTGTCGCTGTTGTCGACAAAAACGTTGACCCGGTACGGCAAAAACGGATCGCCCGGCGGCTCGCCGAAAGACATAACGGCCATGGGACCAGCCGGCGCCGCTGCCTCTCCCTTGAAGCGCTGCAAATTTTTTAAAATATGTTCGTGCACGCCGTCGAGGTAGGCCAGCAGCCTGGGATAGTCCTGATATTTTTCTTTGAGCTCGGTCAACGGATTGCGCACCAAATAATCGGCCGCTTCGGTCTCCACGGTCTCCAGCCTTGCGGCGATCTCGCGCTCGATTTTCTTGCCGTCGCGCAGGGTACCTTCAACCTTCTTCTCGATCTCGCCGCGGCGCTCCTCCAACAGCTTTTTCTCGTCTGGCGATAATCCGAGATAGTCCTCCTCCTGCATCGGCTTGCCGTCTTTAGTCGGCAGCAGCACGATACCCGATGGCGTCATGCGCAGAGAGAAGCCGCCCTGGCTGGCTTCCGCCATCAAGCCTTCCATCATCTCCTGCTGTTTCTTTTGCAACTGTTCGATCAGCCCCTGGCGCTGCTGCGCAAACTCGTCGCTCTCGAAAAATTTTTTCGCCTCGCGCTGGAGATTCTGAATTAACTGCTCCATGTCGCTCTTGAGCGCTTTGCCAAAACCACGGCGGATCTGCAATGCCTGGGGCCGGTCGGGATCGCCAAAGTTATACACGTAGCACCAGTCTTCAGGTGACACAGCACCGGCCGGTGCCGCTGTCGGACTGGTAACCTTTTTGAGAAACGCTTTGATAATGCTGGTTTTTCCGGTGCCGGTCAGACCAGTGACGAAAATATTGAAGCCCGGTTTGTTGACGCCAAGGCCGAACTCGATCGCCCGGATGGCGCGATCCTGGCCGATGAAATCCTCCAACGGTGTCATGTCCGCCGTACAGGTAAAAGGCAAAAAGGTTAAATCGCAGCCCCACGCAAGTTTGTCGGTAGGCACCTCGAAGCGGGTAGTCATGGCAGCTCCTCTGGTTTTTTTTCGATGACCGAGAATAAGGACTTGCGCACGGGTCGTCAACCACCGGCACGTCAACGATGAAAACGATGAAATTAAGAAGGCAGAGGCCCACTGGCTTCACCGTGGCGAGACTGCTCCCATGCCCCGCGGTAATCTGCCGACTATGCAATCCGGTTGAACCTTGAACCGACGCAGCTCGCTCTCTATACTCCTTGAATGACAAAGCCGTGCCGCGCTCATCGGTGGCTAGCATGCTGCGTGTCGCTATTTTTGATCGCCATGCTCGGCTTCGGCTGCCGCTCCATCGCGCCGCTGCTGCCGTCAGTCAGTCCGCCCGCCGAAGACGAAGAAGTCAGAATCAGCCGCGAGTTTCGCCGCGAGGCCAAAAAGCATTTCAAATTCATCAATCAGCCGGAAGTCGAACGCTATGTCGATCGCATCGCCCGGCGGATTCTCAGCGCCACCGGACCGCTCTCCTATGATTACCGATTCTTCGTTGTCGAAGACCAACAGCTGAACGCCTTTGCCGTCCCAGGCGGATCGATCTATCTCTTCACCGGTCTTATCGAGCGAGCGAAGTCCACCGACGAATTGGCTGGCGTGCTCGGCCATGAAATCGTCCATATCAAAGGGCGTCATATGGCACGCTCATCGGGACCGGACGCCGTATCGGTATTGAGCCTGCTTGCCACCGTCTTGTTGGCGCGCAGTGGCTCGGGGGGACAGGCGGCTGGTATTGTCGGCCAAGCGGTCGCCGCCACCCGCCAAGCCGCCTACAGCCGTCAATTGGAGATGGAATCGGATACTTTGGGGACCCGGTATATGGCTGCCGCCGGCTTCGATCCCCGCGGCACTTTGGCGTTTCTTAAAACCATGGATCAGGAACGTCAGCTCAATCCCATCGATGTGCCGGCCTACATCCTGAGCCATCCACTCACTCAGGAACGGGTCGCCAACGCCGAGTTGGTTGTCAAATCGCTAGGGCCCAATGCGCCGCGACTGGAGGATAACGAAGCTCTGAAGAAAGTTCAGATTCTGATCCGCATGGAGCGCAGCAACCGCGAAGCGGTCGTCGCCGAGTACGAGAAGTTGGTACAGACAGATCCCAATAACGCCGAGTTGCTGCATTTGCTCGGCTTCGCTCAGTTTCACATGGGCCTACTCGACCCGGCCCAGAAAAACTATGAGAAATCATGGCGGCTACGCCCCGACCATATCGGCCTGCTGCGCGAGATCGGCCGCTTGTCCAGTCAAACCGGCGACTATGAATCGGCCCACAAGGCTTTCGACCGGGCCATCGTGCTCGAACCCAACGAACCGCTAAATTACTATTATCTCGGCGAGTTTCTCGAAAAGATCGGCGATCTGCGGGGCGCTGCCGGGGCTTATCTGAATGCCCAAAACCTAGCGCCATTGTGGGACAAACCGGTATTTCGCTTGGGTCAGGTCTACGGCAAGCTCGACCGGCTCGCAGATGGTTATTACTATCTGGGCCGGTCGCACCTACTGCAAGATGAAGACGAGCGCGCCATCGCCGACTTTGAGCGAGCGCTCAAACTGGTCGGTGCAAGCTCGCCTCGCGGACAGGTGATTAACCAAGAAGTGAAGACCCTAAAAGACCGTAAACGCTAAATTGACAGGGTCGCGCTCGCGCTCATCGACGCCAATGACAAATTTCTTGTCCGGAGCGGTTTGATATAGCGATTTTCCCGCTTGAGTAGCTGCTCGCGCAGGTAATGGGGGTCAAATCCCAACAAATCGCAGATGTTGGTAAATGAATAGAGCCAATCAGTGTCGGTATCTTCAACCCACTCGATAGCGCTTTGGTAGCTGATCCTGCCGGTATCACTGCGCGCGTCGCGGTATTTTTCCAAGCACTCCACCGCGTCTTTCAAGATCGCGATCATCAAGCGTTTTTCCCCCTCAAGTTTGCGCGACAAACCGCCATTGCCGTAGAACTGCGATGGCAGAAAAATATCCGGTTCTAAAATCCTCGCAAGAAAATCATCGTACATTTCGGCACGCACTCCTCAATTATTTGAATCGCATTCTATAACATAGCGTATAGTGGCGCGCAAGAAAAAAATCCCTATTGGCTGGGATTCGGCCATTGAAAACCGGTGTTGAAGAATGTCCCGGATTGCCGGCGATTTGCCGGTCCCGGTAGTTGGGCGGAGCCCAGACCGAGACCGGCGAGGTGGGTAAAAAGGGATTTTGTGAACTGACTTTAGATGCCGTCCATGAGCCCGGCCAATTTGGTCTTCGCTACGTTGTGATCCCAAACTTTTTGCACCACCGAGTCCTTGCGCCGGCCTTTCATGACGCGCTGGGTTTCATCTTCGTTGTAAACCAGCACCGGACCCAGCAGCGCGGCCTTGTAGAAGCGCGCCGCCGCTTCCTCGAGATCGACGCAGGCGGCAAACACCCACTCGATCGATTGCGCCACCACCATTGACCCATGACCGCGTAGCATCAAGGCATCCCCCTTGCCGAGCGCCTTGGCCACCGCATCGCCCTGTTCGATGGTATGGATCAACGCTGGGTCCTTGTATTTGGGCAACGCGCCGGGACCGAAGAATGCGCCGGGATTGGACGAAGCCGGATAAAATGGCTTATCGACCATGCTCAGCGTCGCCACCATGTGATTGTGCAGGTGCGCCACGCTCTGGATATCGCTGCGCGCTTTGTAAGCGCGCGCATGCATAAAAACTTCCGATGGCGCTTTGTAGTTGCCTTCGATCACCTTGCCGTCAAAGTCGGTGACCACCATGTCGCCAGGTTTGACGATCGCGCGGCTCACCGGATGCGGCAAAATCAGTAAATGATCGGAGCCGGGGATGCGTACGCTAATATGGCCGCTGTAATCGACCAGTCCGGAGTTAAACAGCATGCGCGACGACATCGCCAGCTTCGTTTTGAGTTCAGTTAGTTCGGCCATGGAAATACCCCTTTCAATCTCGTTAGCGAAAAATTCCGGTCATCATATACACTGAAATCGCCAAGTCGCAACTTGACTCCGGCATGTTTCCCCGTGAAATAGGCGTAACCGGTTTGAGCGAAAGGACTGCACATGGCCAATAACAGCGCGACGGGAATCCGCTGGGACTTAAGCGACCTTTTTGCCGCCCATGACGACGGCAAAATAGAAACGACCCTCAACGACTGCCGCACCCGCGCGGAGAAATTCGCCGCAAGGTTCCGGCAAGCGTTGGAGAACCCGGCAACCCTAAGCGCCGCGAGCCTGCGCGAGGCGCTGGAGGAATTGGCAAGGATCTACGAGGCCATCGGCCGTGTCGGCAGCTACGCCGGTCTGCTTTACGCCGCCGACACCGCCAAGCCTGAGTCTCAAGACCTGGAGCAACGGGTCGAACAGCGCAGTACAGAGATTAGAA